>JAUXXQ010000010.1 GCA_030684815.1 Methylobacter sp.
GCGTCACCCTGACCAAGCAGGCCATGGCAGACATCGAGGCACGCTTGCTACGCAATCCTTTATTGCCTAACTGGGACATCCTCATTCGACCCGCCTAAAGATAGGCCATGGCTGGTATTTTTTATTTCGGAATTAGCCTAAGCGTTCAAAGCCTTTTAAAACTTTAAGTTACCGTCATTGAGAGAGCCGATAGCGTCCTCTGACAGCAAGAGTCGATTTTAACGCGATGGAAAGATTTAACTCTATGAGAAATACGAAACTAAGCCGCTTACATCCCCGCCCTGAACGGCGGGTTTTTACGCTACTTAGTGATAAATCCTTTTGTTTAAAAGGCTTGTCCACCTTATAATTTGGCAAAACTTTCAAGTTTTTTCATACCCTATTGACCTCACGGCTATTTATTTCACCACAACCTTATTTTACAACCAGAGACCTGTTTAACAATGAAAACAAAAATTGCCTTCTTTTTAGGATTATTGCTTATTACCAATGTAAGTTTTGCTGACTTAAAGGTTGGTTTTGTCAATATACCCGCCGTTCTTGAAAAAGCCCCCCAGGCCGAAAAAGCAAAAAAACGTCTGGAACAAGAATTTTCACCACGCGACAAACAATTAGTCGCCCAGCAAAAAGAAATTCAAAGCATGGATGAAAGAATGGCGCGTGATGCTGCGGTCATGGGCGAATCTGAGCGCGTCAACATGGAAAAAAACATCCTGAACAAAAAAAGGGATGCAAAACGGGCACAACAAGAATTTAGTGAAGACTTCAATGTGCGCCGTAATGAGGAGCTAGGTAAATTGCAAGGCCGCATCGTTGAGGTAATTCGTGACATAGCCAAAAACCAAAACTTTGACTTATTGCTCACCGATGGCGTTATTTATGCCAGCGAACAAGTTGACGTTACCGCCCAAGTACAACAAAAACTATCCGCACTGCCTAATTAACCCCCCTACCCGCCAGCCTGCAACAGGCGGCGGCGCATTCCCCACTTACCTGGAGGCAGCCTGCCCGCTTGCCTCTAGGACTTTTATAGCCTTCAAAAAAATTCCCTTACTGGGTGCTTTTCAGTAACAATGGCGTTTTTTAACGTTTGGTTCGCCGTTTCTGAAGGCGTGCTTGAGACTCAGTCGGGAAATAAATTCTGGACACTTACTAAGCCAGGATAGCCGCAGTAATTTCAATCAAATAAGAGCTTAATTCGCGCTGGCTCCATTCGGAAAATACCGCCTGCATGTGTCCCCGGCGCTTAAACCCAGACCCTCGGACATCAGCTGATAGGCCTCGCAAATCAACTGCATATCGCCGTATTCGATACCGTTATGCACCATCTTGACATAATGTCCGGCGCCGTTGTCGCCCACCCATTCGCAGCAAGGCTGGCCATCGACCTGTGCGCTGATTGCCTGAAAAATGGCTTTGACCGCAGGCCACACCGGATCACAGCCCAGCTCAACCGCGACCAGGATGCGGCGTTTAACCGCAAGCGTATTCAACGGCTTATGCAGGTTATGGGTATCCGTGGCGTGGCGCCTGAGCCCGATACCAGCCGGCCGCATCCGGCGCATAAAGTGTATCCTTATTTGCTGCGCGGCTTGGCCATTGAGGCGGTCAATCAGGTGTGGAGCACTGACATCACTTACATTCCCATGGCCAAAGGTTTTATGTACTTGGTCGCGGTGATTGATTGGCATAGCCGTTATGTGTTGTCATGGGAGCTGTCCAATACCCTGGATACCGCATTTTGTCTGGTCGCGCTGGAGAAGGCACTTGGGCTGGGTACGCCTGGGATTTTCAATACCGACCAAGGTGCCCAATTTACCAGTCTGGCCTTCACACAAGCCTTATTGGATAAGGGCATTAAGATCAGCATGGATGGGCGCGGGCGGGCGTTGGACAATATTTT
>JAUXXQ010000011.1 GCA_030684815.1 Methylobacter sp.
GCGTCACCCTGACCAAGCAGGCCATGGCAGACATCGAGGCACGCTTGCTACGCAATCCTTTATTGCCTAACTGGGACATCCTCATTCGACCCGCCTAAAGATAGGCCATGGCTGGTATTTTTTATTTCGGAATTAGCCTAAAAATAATTAAATGAAACTCGGCAATTATTCCTGCATCCATGCAAGTTGACGTATTACACAAATAAGACAGATTTACACAAATTTTTAATCAGTGATTATCCGTTTCATCAGTGCTATCCGAGTTCAATTTAGTTTTTTGCTGTGTTGTTTATCAGCCAGCCGCCAATGAAGCATTCCACCAGCAAGACCACATCTTTTTCCGCAGCGTCAATAGTCGCCGCATCCGCTTCTTCGCTTAGGGACAGCATACAAATGCCGTGGACTCCGCTCCAAAGTGCGCGTGCCGCCTGTTGGTGCTGTTGGGCTGATTTGTCCGGCGCAAGTTGCGCGAACTGCGCGGCTATCAGGCTGTGGATAGGGGCTGTTTTTTGCCGATACCACTCAGGACATTCAGCTTCCCCGGCAAAGACCATACGCCAGCAATTAAAATTTTCGCAGGCGAACTTTAAATAGGTGCGGCTCAGCGCCGCTATAGCTTGTTCCGGCGAGTGGGCGGACAGGTGTTGCAACTGTCCGCTAAGGCTGTCTATAGTCTTGATTTTAATGTGATCTGCCAAGTCGGCCATGTTGTCGAAGATCATATAAATGCTGCCGACGGTGTAGCCGATTTTCATGGCAATTTTGCGCACGGTTAATGCCGAATAACCTTGGTCAGTGATGATGGTTTCGGCTGCATCCAGAATCATTGCTTTGATTTCTTCCAGGCTGTGCTTGTTTCGTCTTGCCATGGTCTATCCTTTGGGTGTGGAAATAATGTTCGGCTGAAAAATACGTCGGCCAGCGCATGATTTTACCCGACTTATTGCTGTAATGGCCGTTGACTGCTGATGAAAATATTTGTGTCATTGTTTGTTGTGCTGTCGATAGCGCTCACCAGTGCCTGTGCGGTGCAGGTGACGCCGCCACGGCAACCGCTTGAGCCGGTTCCGGTGTTCCTGTTGGATCATGGCCATCATGCCAGCCTTGTGCTGGTCGGCGAGAACGGTGGATTGATCCGCTATTCCTACGGCGACTGGCACTATTATGCCCTGGGCCGCGCCGGACTGGCTACCGGCTTCAATGCCTTATTTAAGCCTACTCAGGCCGCGCTCGGTCGCCGCGAACTGCCGGGGCCGCCGACTGCGGCGAATGTGCGCAGCCAACTACGCATTGGGATAGAACAGCTGTTCGAACTGTCTGTGGAAGCGGCAGCTGTAGGCCGCTTGCGTGGTGAATTGGATGTATTATTCCAGACGGCGCTGGCGGCGCGGGTTTACAACGCTGAAATGGATATGGAATTTGTGCCGCATCCCCAACCTTATACGCTGGCGCACAATTCCAATCGGATGGCGGCGCAGTGGCTCGAAGCATTGGGTTGTCAGGTGCAGGGCAGGGCGATCGTGTCGAACTGGCGGGTAGCCGGCGATTAGCCTGGGTTTCGGCAATCAGCGCGTGGCGCAAGGCCTGTACTGGATTTACTGCTAGAATAGTCCACTTCTTCCCAATCCGCAGTCAATTTTATGATGAATTCCCCGCTCGATAACTTAACCTTTGACAACCGCTTTAGCCGCGAATTACCCGCCGATCCCGAAACAACCAACTTGCGCCGCCAAGTATTCGCTGCCTGTTATTCGTCCGTGTCGCCAACGCCTGTTGCACATCCGCAATTAGTGGCTTATGCCCGCGAAGTCGCCGAATTACTGGATTTGAGTGAGGAGGCCTGCCAATCTGCCGACTTTACCCAGATATTTGTCGGTAACCGTCTATTGCCCGGCATGACGCCTTACGCGACCTGTTACGGCGGACATCAGTTCGGTAACTGGGCGGGGCAGCTCGGTGACGGCCGCGCCATTAATTTGGGCGAAGTGGTCAACCGGCGCGGCGAACATTGGACTTTACAGCTTAAAGGCGCGGGTGAAACGCCGTATTCAAGAAATTCTGACGGCTTGGCGGTGCTGCGTTCCTCGGTGCGCGAATTTTTGTGCAGCGAAGCCATGCATCATCTGGGCGTGCCGACCACGCGCGCATTAAGCCTGATATTAACCGGCGAAGAGGTTATCCGGGACATGTTTTATAACGGCAATCCTAAACCCGAGCCGGGTGCCGTGGTGTGCCGGGTGGCGCCGTCGTTCACCCGTTTCGGTAATTTTCAGATTTTTGCCGCCCGAGGCGAAATCGAGCTGCTGAAAAAATTGCTCGATCACACCATCCGCACTGATTTTTCGCATTTGGGCGAGCCGTCGGTGGCGGTTTATCTGGCCTGGTTTGAAGAGGTCTGCCGCAGAACCGCCGCAATGATCGTGCAGTGGCAGCGGGTCGGCTTTGTCCACGGTGTGATGAACACCGACAACATGTCGATACTCGGTCTCACCATCGACTACGGCCCTTACGGCTGGCTGGAAAATTACGACCCCAACTGGACGCCCAATACCACCGATGCGGAGGAACGGCGTTACCGTTTCGGCAGCCAGCCGCAAATTGCTTTTTGGAATTTGGCGCAACTGGCCAATGCGATTTATCCGTTGATAGAACAGGTCGAACCGCTGCAGCAGGCGATTAATGCCTACAAAGAGTCGTTTGAACAAGGCTGGCAGAGCATGGTCGCCGCCAAGCTGGGATTGGGTGGCTATGATGCGGCGATTGATGACGCGCTAAACACAGAGTTGTTGATTTTGTTGCAATTGGTGGAAACCGACATGACGCTTTTTTATCGCAAACTGGCGCTGTTGGTCATGGATGTTGAACAAAGCGACGACGCGCTGATGGCGCCGTTGCTGGAAGCCTATTATGTGCCGGAACAGTTAAGCGAAGATTACAAAGAGCGCTTGGGCAACTGGCTGAGATCGTATATAAAACGGGCGCAAGATTCCGGCATAAGCAATGCCGAGCGCATCAAAACCATGAATGCCGCCAACCCCAAATACGTGCTGCGCAATTACTTGGCGCAACTGGCGATAGACAAGGCCGAGCAGGGCGATTTTTCGGGGGTTAATGAACTGTTGGAGATATTGCGCCATCCTTATGACGAGCAACCCGGCAAGGAGGAATATGCCTTAAAACGCCCGGACTGGGCAAGGCAGCGGGCGGGATGTTCGATGTTGTCATGCAGTTCTTGACCCTGCTTTTGTTAAACTGTACGCCAGGCCACACTTAGCCTCATTTCACGCCACCTTTCACGCCACCTTTCAACACTTGCCATGATTACAGCACCAACCGCACAGCGCAACATCATTACGGTCACCCAGCTTAACCGTGCTACCAGCCAATTGCTTGCCGAGCATTTTTTTTCGGTTCTGGTTGAAGGTGAGTTGTCTAACATGGCGCAACCCTCATCAGGGCATATTTATTTTACGTTAAAAGATGCCAATGCCCAGGTGCGTTGCGCGATGTTCCACACCCAGCAGCACCGGTTGGGGTTTAAGCCGGAAAACGGCAAGCGGGTCGTGGTCAAGGCGCAAGTCAGCTTATATGAACCTAGGGGAGATTATCAGCTGATTGTCGAGCAGATTGAAGAAGCCGGGGATGGTGCGTTACGGCGTGACTTTGATGCGCTGAAGCTAAAGCTGTCGGGACAAGGGCTGTTCGATGCCACGCATAAACAAAGCCTGCCGGTGTTGCCAAATGCGGTTGGCGTGATCACTTCGCCATCGGGGGCGGCCATCAGGGATATATTAGCCGTGTTACGGCGGCGTTTTGCGGCCATACCGGTAATTATTTACCCGGTTGCAGTGCAAGGCGATAACGCAAAACATGACATTGCCAGGGCGATTGCGACCGCCAATCGGCTTAAACAATGCGAGGTCATTATTCTCGGGCGTGGCGGCGGCTCGCTGGAAGATTTGTGGGCGTTCAATGAAGAACTGGTTGCTAGGGCGATTTATGCCAGCGAAATTCCTATCATTTCAGCGGTCGGGCATGAAACCGATGTCACCATTGCCGATTTTGTCGCCGATTTGCGGGCGGCAACGCCTTCAGCGGCCGCCGAACACGCGAGCCCCGACCAACAATACTGGTTGTCGCGGTTCCAAGCCCTAGAGTTACGGCTGCAACAGCACTTACAACGCAAACTGAACCAAAAACAGCAGGCCTTGGATTGGCTGAGCCAGCGATTGCAACAGCAACATCCCGGACAAAAACTGGCCAGAAATGCACATCGCCTGAATGAACTTGAAAATCGGCTTAAACACGCCATGCGCGGGGGGCTGCGGCAGAGAGCCGGTATGGTTGAGGCCAAATCAGCCGCATTATGGCAATACAATCCGGCACTGACGATCAGTAGCCATCAACAGCGGCAAGACTATTTGCGGCAGCGCCTGATTGCGGCAATGGCGCATAAGTTGGAGCAGTGTAAGCAGCGCTTGTTAAATTCAGGCCAAACCTTACAGGCGGTCAGCCCTTTGGCTACGTTAAACCGGGGTTATGCCTTGGTTATTAGGCCGGATTCGGGGGCGGTTATCCGTTCCGGCGGGCAGCTTAAGCCCGGCGATAAGGTGCAAACCCGCTTGGCCCACGGCAGTTTTACCAGCGAAGTTAAAGCGATTAGCCGGGATTAAGCAAGAGGTTAAAAATTGCCACGAAAGGCGTGAAGCTTCACTTTTCGCGGTTATCGAATTAAGGGCCATTGTTCAATCACCTGATAGCGGACGCCGTCGGCTTCGCTGCAGGATTCAACCAAACAAAACGATTCGGCGCGCCAAATAAGTGGTTCAATTTTCGTTTCTGGTAAATATCCGGCATGCCGTGCCAGGGTAATGTGTGGGGTATAAGGTCGGGTATCGGTGGACAAGCCGCAACTTGCCGCCGCCGTTTCCAGCGCACGGGTCAATATCAGCGCTTCATTCGGTGCAGGTTGCGGGCAGGTCAGACATAAAATACGGGGGTTTTGCCAATAACTTAAACGGTCGAAGGTCAACACAAAAGGCGGCGCGGTTATCCCGATGACCGCCTGTTTAATTGCCAAGGCGTCGGCTGCACCCAAAAACACCAGTGTCACATGGAGGTTGTGCGGCGACACCCAGGTGCAGTCTTTTGTTGCGATGCCCTGACTGAAACCCGACAGCGTTTGCCGGGTTTCAATGTCGGGCCATAAAGCAAAAAACAAGCGTGAGGTGTTGGCCATGATGCTGTTAGGTGTTCCTGAGCACGGAAATTTTATCTTGTTCCCACTTACCGCGCCCGTCGTTATACACATCCTGCAACAACCCACTATTCAGAGTGCTGCAAGTTAGACCTTCCAGGTTTTTAAAACCTGGAAGGTCTGCATGTCAGCCTATTTCACGGTTACGCCAGACAAGAATATCCGGAATGACGACAGCCCGTAATGATTGTTGTTAACGGTAAGTTACTCAATTCCAGCACCAGCCCTTGTTTTTTATTCCGTTTCTTGCTTTATCACGTCAACCGGTTTTGGGGTTGGTGCCGGTTCAGCCGCTACGGGGGCTGCCGGTTTTGGCGTTTCCTGTAGCTGCGTGTCGGTGTGGGTCGGGCTAGGGGTGTTTACCTCTGGGCGTTCGGTTCTTTCAACCCTTTCTGCAAAATCATTGTCATAGGTGTATGGCGCCGCTGGTCTGGGTTCGTCGTTGCTTTCGCTGACTGCGTCATAGACGCTGTTTGATTCGCCATCGACATCCGGCTTTTTGTAGTTAGGGTTACGCGGCCTTCTGCGGTTCGGCCCGCGTCTGGCATTGTTTCTTCTGGGTTGGGCACGCTCACCGCTTGCAACAGGCGGCGTAACGTCGAGTTCTGAAGTAGTGCTAATCAGCTCGACAACATGAGTTTCAATAATGTCGGCTGCAACAACTTCATTTTTAACAGCTTCAGTTTTTATACCCGGCATATTGGCAGGGTCAAGATTGCGTTTTACGTTTCTGCCCTGGCCGCGTGGTGGCCGGTTTGGACGTGGCGACTCTTGGTTTTGTTCCGGTTTTTGTTTGGCTACTGGAGCCTGTTCGGGGGCTTGGGTACGCTCCTTTGGCCCTCGGCCTTGACCACGGCCACGCCCCCTTTCTTGATCCTGTCCCGGTCTGGTGCTTTTGTTTCTCGGCGCTTGATTGTTGCTTGTCGGCTGCGCCCTTTCCGGCACCTGCGCTACGGTGGCTTGGGGCGCCACTTCGGAACCGACCAATTTACGCCAGAAGCGTTGAATCAGGCCGGCAGATTCGTTTTTGCTTTGCACCGGTGCCGGGGAGTCATGCAGGAATTCTTTGACTGCGGCTTTGGTTACCGTCGGTTTTACTTGCTGTGCAAATTCAGGGATGCTGATGTCTTCTGCTTTAATTTGCAAATAACTGGCTTTGCTGTCGCCGGTTTCTTTTTCCTTAATGCGCTCAATGTCGTAAGCCGGTGTTTCCAGATGCTTGCTCGGCAGGATGACGATGCCGACTTTCAGGCGGTTTTCAATGTGGTCAATGGCGCTGCGTTTTTCATTTAACAGAAAGGTCGCGCACTCGATAGGCAAATGGGCAATGACTTTTTCAGTGCCTTTTTTCATTGCCTCTTCTTCGATAATGCGCAGCACCGACAGCGCCACCGATTCTACATTGCGAATAGTGCCTTGGCCTTTGCAGCGCGGGCAGGGCAGTTGGGTCGAGTCACCGAGCGAGGGGCGCATGCGTTGTCTGGACATTTCCAGCAGGCCGAAACGCGAAATGCGGCTGGTTTGGATGCGGGCGCGGTCTATTTTTAACGCGTCGCGCAAATGGTTTTCGACAGTTTTTTGGTTTTTGTTGGACATCATGTCGATGAAGTCGATCACGAACAAGCCGCCTAAGTCGCGCAAGCGCAGTTGGCGGGCGATTTCGTCGGCCGCTTCCAGGTTAGTGTTCAGTGCGGTTTCTTCAATGTCGCTGCCTTTGGTGGCGCGCGCCGAGTTGATGTCGATGGAGGTCAGCGCTTCGGTATGGTCGATAACCAGTGAGCCGCCGGACGGCAAGGACACTTCGCGGCCGTAAGCGACTTCAATTTGCGATTCGATCTGGTAGCGGTTAAATAGCGGGACGGCGTCTTGGTACAGTTTTGCTTTGGGCAAAAAGTGCGGCATGACTTGTTTTAAGAAGTTTTGCACCAGGATGAAGGCGTCTTCATTGTCGATCAAAATCTCGTCGATATTGCCGCGCAAATGGTCGCGCAAGGCGCGGATGATGACGTTGCTTTCCTGAAACACCAAAAACGGCGCTGAATTTTCACCGGCAGAACGTTCTATGGCTTCCCACAATTGCAGCAAATAGTTTAAATCCCACTGCAATTCTTCGACATTTTTGCCGCAACCGGCTGTCCTAACAATGAGTCCCATGCTTTCAGGAATCTCAAGCGCGGCCATCACTTCACGCAGGTCGCTGCGGGTTTCGCCTTCGATGCGCCGCGAAATGCCGCCGGCTTTCGGGTTATTGGGCATCAGCACCAGATAAGTGCCGGCTAGGCTGATGTAAGTGGTTAAAGCGGCGCCTTTGTTACCGCGCTCTTCTTTTTCAATTTGAACAACAATTTCCTGGCCTTCTTTGATCAGGTCTTTGATGGCGGGACGGCGACCGTCGTTTTCGACGCCTTCTTGGCGGTTACGGTAGAGCGGAGAAATTTCTTTGAAAGGTAAAAAGCCGTGTTTTTCGGCGCCGTAATTGACAAAGGCGGCCTCTAAGCTGGGTTCTACATGGGTTACTATCCCTTTGTAAATGTTGGATTTTTTTTGTTCTTTCGAAGGTACTTCTATGTCAAAATCGTACAGTTTTTGACCGTCTACCAAGGCGACTCGCAGTTCTTCTGCCTGCGTAGCGTTGATAAGCATTCTTTTCATTCAATATTCCTTGTTGTGTCCTGCTCCATGGTCAGATTTTACTGAACAGACTGGTTTGGGTCATTGTGTTTATGTAGAAGGGGAGCGCTGCCAATGTTGGGCAATTCGTCTAAAGCGCCTACGGTTGGTAAGCGAAGTCACCCCAAATTAATAGCTTAGGTTTTTACGGTTTTTAGCGTCCGTTTCTGTATGTTGTCGTGGGTATCCCGGCCTTCGTTGGGTATGAGGAACGCGGATAGCGGCGCGGACAGAGCCTAAGCCAATAAATATTCTTTCTTCCAGTCTTGGTTGTAAATTCCGTCTTAAACAGGAGTTATAAATCGTTCGTCTAGGGTCGAACGATGAACCCGAAATCTTACAATGATGGCTTGGCGCGGTAAGAACCGCTGTTTTCATCACCATTGGGAGTGCTGCTGGTCAGTTTTATTCATGAAAACTGCAGAGCAAAAGTATGTTTTTTTTGTATTAAAAACTCGCTTAATATAGCAATCTTATTCCTATACATCAATTTAAAGAATCAATGGTAACGAGATGCTGGTATTATTTGCATTATGAATAATGAAGAAAAAAGCCTAACCCCACACGTCCAACTGGTCGAAATCACTGAAGAACAGTGCGATCAACGTCTGGACAATTTTTTAATCTCCCGCTTGAAGGGTGTGCCTAAAAGCCGAATTTATCGCATCGTCCGTAAAGGTGAAGTGCGCGTCAATAAAGGCCGCGTCGATGTCAAATATCGCCTGGCGGCTGGCGATATTGTTAGGATTCCGCCGGTCAGGGTGGCCGAACGCAGCGAAGAATCGTATGTGCCGCAGGGTTTGCAGGCGGCGTTGCAGCAGGGCATTTTGTTTGAAGATGACGGTTTCCTGATTGTCAACAAACCGGCAGGTTATGCTGTGCATGGCGGCAGCGGCGTCAGTTCCGGCATTATCGAAGGGCTGCGGTTGCTAAGGCCGGAGGCGCACTTTTTGGAGCTGGTGCATCGGCTGGATAAAGATACCTCCGGCTGTTTGATCATCGCCAAAAAACGCAGCGCGCTGAAACTATTGCACGCATTATTTCGCGATAATCACATCCATAAAACTTATTTGGCGCTGTTGGCCGGGCAATGGGCGAGGAAAAAGCTGATTGTCACTGCGCCGTTGCTAAAAAATGTCAGCAAAGGCGGCGAGCGCATGGTGGTGATTAGCCAAGCCGGTAAAGAGGCGGAAACGCTGTTTCGGCGGGTGAAATTATTTAGCGATTCGACGCTGGTCGAGGCTTCGCCCAAAACCGGGCGCACTCATCAAATCCGCGTCCATGCCGCCAGTCTCGGTCATCCCATCGTCGGCGACGAGCGCTATGGCCGCGATGACATTAATCATGGCTTTAAAAAACGGGGCTATAAGCGCATGTTTTTACATGCAGAAAAGTTAAAATTTCAGCATCCAGTGACCGGGGTGGCGCTGACTATTTTGGCGCCGTTGCCAAAATCATTGGACGATTTGTTAAAACATGGCGAATTCAACCCATAAATGCAACACCGAGCAAATTATCGGCATCAAGCCCGGCCATCTTACAAAACACCTCCCTAAGGTGTTTTGTAGTTTAAGGCTTTTCTAGGAGCCTGTCCGAAAATAGCCCCCCATCACAAGCCGCATCAAAGCACCGGAAAATATTTAAATTTTTTCCGGTGCTGTTTTTGAGATTTGCCTAAAAACAGCTAATTGTGCATGTTATTATCGCTCTGCAATGGACTTTTTTCCCCTGTTATTGGCTATATTGCCGCGTTTGCCGCGTCATGCCCAAATTCCGGACGGATTAACCCTGTAAAAATCGCTTTGGCAATTTTTTTGAAATTGTGCGCGGCACAGACCATTGAAAATTCACCGGCAACTTTGTCTTTACCCCTGACACTAAAGCCACGGAATCCGGCATTTTTGATTTGGCCAAAAACGGGTTCCACGATAACTTTGCGTTGTTTATAAACCGTTTTTGCGGCATCCGTCGCCATTTTACGGTTCATTTCCTGACGCAGCGGCTCTTTGTCATCGGTGTTAATGGTGCGCGTCTGGCCTTTTTCGGATTGGCAGCAACGCTTGTTCAACGGACAAGCGGCACAAACATCAGCGCATCCCTGATACACCCGGCTGCCGTCTTTGGCTGCGCTGACCATCGGCAATATCTGTCCGTTAGGGCAGGTAAAGGTATTATCGGTTGCGTTGTAGTCGAAGTCGGCCTTGACCACTTTCCGTTCCGAGTGGTCCAAATCAAGCTTGTGCGTTTTTTCGCCTTTGTCGGTGGCGATATAGGCGTCAAGGTGATTGTCCTCGAAGGCCTGCAGGTTGCCGCCCGAGATATAGCCATTATCGGCACTCAGTTTGTCCGGCAGGCGGCCGGTTGTCTGTTGCAGCGCCTGCAGGGCGGGCTCTACTTCTTGTTTGTCGTTGGCGTTTTGGCTGATATGCTGGCCGACAATGATTTGCAAATCGGCATCAACGCTAATCTGGGCGTTGTAAGCGTAGTCAAAGCTTTTGCCCTTCCCCATGATGCGGGCTTTTCGGTATCGGCAAAGCTGATTTGCTTTTTATCGTCAATGGTTTTGCCCGGATTAAGTAGGGCAATCGCATTAAAATCCTATTGACATCAGAGGTAAAACAGTAGGATTTTGACCTGCGACCATGAAACCACACACTACCGCTGCTATCCTCAAACATTTTTCCTCAATCCCTGATCCTCGCATCAATCGTAAGAAGCTGCACAAGCTGAATGACATTTTCTTCATAACTCTTTGCGCGGTAATTTGTGGAGCCAACGATTGGGTGTCGATAGAAATGTTCGGCAAGTCCAAGGAAGCCTGGTTTACCAAGGTATTGGGGCTG
>JAUXXQ010000018.1 GCA_030684815.1 Methylobacter sp.
CACCGATTTATTGAGGACCAGATAAAGCATTTTTTTGTGCTTTCTGGTTTTGGCGAATTCAAGTAAGGTGGATGTTTTCCCCGCCCCGGCAAACGCCCTTACCACTAAAATTGGCGCTTCGGTTTCGACGATGGATTTTTGTTCTGCTGTGAGTTGCATGGCGATCTCCTAAAATAGCTTTATCTAGGCAAAAGTCTCTCACGGGTTGGCCAATACGCAAGTCTCTTGCATCAATTTGAAAAAAGTTTCAGGATTGACGCTAAAGCCGGCGGCATTTTTGTGCCCGCCGCCTCCGTATGTTTGGGCAATGGCGCCCACGTCATAATCACCCGTTGAGCGGACTGAAAATAACCATCGTGCAGTGGCGCCATCAAACTGGTAGCTGACCCCGAAGGTCCCTGATGCTTTGGCCTGCACATGCCCCAGGTCGCTTGAAAATTCAGGCGGCGCATTCACCGCCAAGCCGTTGGCAGCGCCCAGTTTGATCCAGTGTTGTTTGGCTTGCAGGCGCAAGACGGTCTTTTCCCGCTGTTCGAGCAAAATCATGCCCAGCGCGTCCAATTCCCCGATGGGTTCTTCATTCAATAGGTTATCAAATTTAATGATGCCCATCGGCATTCGGCTATGTAACGCGCACATGACCGCCTTGGTGCTGTCCTCTTTGAAGCGCCACAAGTCGTGATCCTCGATGAGGCTCAGTAAGCGCGGAACGGCTTCGTTGGGCTTGAAATGGTGCCAGGTCAAAACGCAGCCGCTGTGGTCTTGTGAGAAAATGATGCGTACATTGCCGGGCAAGGGGTTTTCCGCCCAGTACGCTTCATGAGCCCGTTGTGCGGTGATGTGGTGGTCGATCAGGGTGAGGGTCCTGGCCTTTTTGGCCGCTTCGGCAATCTCGGTAGGACTGTAGGAAAAATCGACAATGAACACGTCATCGCCCTTGCCAAACTCGGGCATGGTTTCGTTGTATAGGACGCCTTGTGAGCGCGTTTGGATGCCATCCTTCTGGAAATGATGCCAAACCGCCCAAGCTGCGGCCAACCCGTCCAGGCAATTTTTGTGGTAGAAAATGACGTTCATTATTTAATAGCCCTGCCCAATGATTGATTTAGTTTTTTCGTCCAATTCGCCCCACACTGCCATTACAGCCCTGCCCAGGGCCGCCTGTTCCCCCTGTTCGTTGCCGAACATCAGGTAGGCTCCGTAAATGCTGGCGGCCGATGCCGTGAGACCGACAGTTAGCGCAATCAGCAACTGCGACCGCACGGACAAGCCATCCGCCCGCTCAACCTCGTTAACCATGCGCTTGACTGTTTTGGCCACTGACGCATTGAGTTTTTCCTCGAAGATTTTTCTTTCCCTGTCGGCCACTGCCGTAAATTCGGCCTGTTTTTCACGGGCATGGTTGTCCACCCGTGAGATCGAAGCGACCAGCGTGCTTTCCAGCTCAAGGACCAGGGGAATAGTTTTGGCCTCCAGCTCGCTGACCTGCCGGATCAGGATGCCAATATCGCTAATCGCTTCGGTAATGAGGGCATCCCGTGATGTTTTGGGGTTCCGGGTTTCGCTCATGGCCTTAATGGGGGCAGTTCGGCGAAACAGTCGTCAAGATTTTTTTTAACGTGCTTGGCCAGACACTTCAGCCCAAACATATCGGCCCAATGGTCCCTTTGCCTGGGGTCGGCTTCCCGGTTTTCACGCAGTAGCGACTTATAGTCCGTTGGATCGTCCAGCAATTGTTCAACCGTCATTTTTTTTATCGCCAATTCGTCAAATAACTCGTTTTCAAAAATGGCCGCTTGAGTCTTGATTGTTATGTTATTTTTTTCCATGAAGTTCAGCAGGGTAAAAAATTCGTCATCAACGTCTGATTCAACCCGATTGAATACAATCAAAATTTTGCCGGTTTCCATGTTAAGGTTTTCCAGTATTTCTAGCGTGGTGATTGTGTCCTGTTGGGCCTTGGAGCTACGGGTTACCGGGATGACAACGAGGTCCAGAAAAGTGTGTACCGACGCATAGCGGCGCATCCCCTCCAAAAATTCCCGTGTCGCATCGCTGCCTACATCAACGATGCATGGGTTGTTTTCCAGCAAACCGGCAAACAGGTCCGAAACCGACTCGCGGCGTAACGGTTTTTGCCCTGAACGGCCACCGATTTGCAGCACTGGCGCCCCCTCTAGCCTCGGTGCCAGGAGATGTGCCGCCACGGTCGTTTTTCCGACATTTCCGCAGCTGTTTAAAACCGTAACTTTCATAGGGGAATATCCTCGTTTTTTTGACCAAACATGCCGTTGAACACCTGGTCCATATTTTCTGCCGCACTGATTGCCGTCATTTTGAGCAAGCACAATTTTATTAGGCGCCTGGCCTCGGCCTCGTTGCCGGCCTTTTTTGCTGCCAGGCCCAGCGCCTGGTAATCCGTTTTATCCGCGAGTATTTTTGCTAGGGGCATCCCCAATTCTTTGCAATTTTCAAACGCCTCGTTGTGAACCAAGGACCATTCGGGATTAAGCGTAAAATTCTTTTTCGTGTCCTCGCCTGCAAAAATCAACCAAAATTCTTGTTCAACAGAATCATCTGGCGCCAGTTTGTTAAAAATCACCTTGATCCTTTTTTTAGGAACCCCCATCTCAGCCAAGGTGTCGATGGTCTTGAGTGTGTCATAAATCTGCTTTTTCTCTATGACTGCCGGAACAACAAAACAGTCGAATTTTTTTGATGATCCTTTGTGTTGC
>JAUXXQ010000039.1 GCA_030684815.1 Methylobacter sp.
TGGGACATCCTCATTCGACCCGCCTAAAGATAGGCCATGGCTGGTATTTTTTATTTCGGAATTAGCCTTGAGCAAGTTTTCATTTGAACAGCACTGTACTAAAGGACTCAGCGTTTCAAGTTGCTCAAGTTATTTCGTGCACGTTCCTTAGGCTATTTCCGGGAAATAACATCCCCTTGATGATCATGGCCTGTAAAAAATAGAGTTCACGCTTAACACGAAAGCCACGAAATTTTCGTGTTAAGCATGGACAATTTTTAGTATATCTTTTTTTCAGGAAACCGCCTTAACCTTAGCGATAAAAAATAAAGTAGATTTAAGTTGTATTTTAGGTGTTAGTGTCTAAGCTTAGATTCGGATGGTGGGTAATCTCTGAGTCTAGTGATCTGCAGCACTATTCGCGAAATACATTTTACTTAAACTTAAGGAATAAAAATGAAAAGATTAGTCGCGTTATTTGCTGTTGTTTGTTCATTAAATGTCGTTGCCTCACCTGTAAACATTAATACCGCTGATGCGAAGACGATAGGCGAAGCCTTGTCAGGTATAGGCTTGAAAAAAGCAGAAGCTATTGTTAAGTACCGGGAAGAAAAAGGTGCTTTCAAAAGCGCAGAAGAGCTGGTTAATGTGGCCGGAATCGGTGAAAAAACAGTGGAAAAAATCAAACATGATGTTTTGATTAGCGATGCTGTAGTCGAGGATAAAAAAGCGGATAAGAAATAAGTGTAATTGCTTAGCCCCTTATTCAAAAAATAGACCCTATTTTAAATAGGGGGCTAAACGTTTAGTAAAAAGACACATCAATGCCGTAACGGTCGTTTTATTCAGCGTTCATCGCTGATTCCCAACAATTCCAAGTATATAACGCTTCAAACATGGCTGTGAGGCAGGCGGGCAAGGTTTCGTGCCGAGAACCTCTACATCGGCTTGCCCCATCCGCTGCATTTTTACCGGCCTCGGGAATCTCTGCCCAACAATAACCGGATCAGTAGCCATCAGTTAAACGGTGTTCTGCTGTATAATGTTTGGCCAATCTTGTAACCATTGACCGCGTTTATGTATAGATATCAAGGCCGGATTATCCACGAAAGCCACGATGATGACGGCATTTTAGAAGTCATTGAGCAGGATGGCGTCAGGTCGCTACACTTTGGCTCGTTTCCGAAGCAAAGCAGTATGTTGCTGGCCGAGCCGGACAAGCTGCATTTGGAGTACGTGCGCGCCATGACCAGCTGGCTGTTGTTCAAACCTACGCTGGATGGCCAGGCCTTAATCATCGGCTTGGGCGGCGGCTCCTTAACCAAGCATTTGTTGCATCACTTCCCCGATTGTCGCCTAAAAGTTGTGGAATACCGGGAAAGTGTAGTCAAAATAGCACGCAGCCATTTTGGCCTGCCGCTCGACCCGCGACTAAAAGTGATTATTGATGACGGCGCAAAATATGTGCGTCAGCGCACCGAGAGCCAAAGCGAGCAATACAGCCTGATGTTCGTTGATGCCTTTGATCACGAAGGCATGGCGCCATCCATTTGTAATCATGCCTTTTTTGATGCCTGCAAAGCCTTGCTGAAAAAAGACGGCATGTTAGTCATTAACCTGTGGGGCGGCGTCAATAAACCCCAATTCCAGCAAGTTGCCTTGTGGTTGGGGCAAACATTTGACTGGAAAATTTTATTTTTGCCGGTAAAAGACCGGGGCAATATCATCGGCCTGGCCTTTAACGACCAGACCCCGCCACATGACATGAAAGATTTAAGAACCCGCGCCATCATTCTTGAGCAGCTTTACCAGATCGAATTTATTTCTTATCTAAAAGAGATCATCAAACACAATTCCAGCGTCATCAACAACTCGATTAAAAAATAATGTCTACTGCCTTACACACCGAACCCAACCTGTTCAGCTACCGCAAATACTGGGCGCAACGCTTCGGCATTGCCCCTGTTTTGCCGATGGGCAAGACCGAAATGGACGAACTCGGCTGGGATGCCTGCGACGTGATCCTGGTGACCGGCGACGCCTACATCGATCACCCCAGTTTTGGTATGGCACTGATTGGACGACTGCTTGAAGCGCAGGGATTCAGAGTCGGCATCATCTCGCAACCCGATTGGACTAGCGCCAAAGATTTCGGCAAACTCGGCCGTCCGAACCTGTTTTTTGGCGTGACCGGCGGCAACATGGATTCGATGGTCAACCGTTATACCTCGGACAAAAAAATCCGCTCCAACGATGCCTACACCCCGGACGGCGCGGCGGGCAAGCGCCCTGATCGCGCGGTCAATGTCTACTCGCACCGCTGCCGCGAAGCCTACAAGGATGTGCCGATCATCATCGGCGGCATCGAAGCCAGCTTGCGGCGCATCGCGCATTATGATTACTGGTCAGACAAAGTCAGAAAATCGGTGCTACTCGATTCCAAAGCCGACCTGCTGGTTTACGGCAATGCCGAGCGTCAAATCGTCGAAATCGCCCATCGACTGGCAAACGGCGAAGCTATTTCAGAGCTGAAAGGCATACGCGGCACCGTGCATTTCGTTAAACAAATTCCCGAAGGCTGGGCGGTTAAAGACTCCACCGATGTGGATAAACCGGGCGTAGCCATGCTGCCTATCGACCCGTATCAGGAACAGCCGGCTTGCGATAAAAAACCGGAGCCCAACGATAGCGGTGAACACATTATTCAGTTTGATAAAGCACTGCTCAGAAACCAGCGTTCACAAACTGTCATTCGCCTGCCCGCCTACGAAGCGGTCAAAGACGACCCGATACTCTATGCTCACGCATCGCGCGTGATGCACGGAGAAACCAACCCCGGCAATGCGCGCGCATTAATTCAACTGCACGGCAATCGACAAGTGTGGATTAATCCGCCGCCCATTCCGCTAACCACTAAAGAAATGGACGGCGTGTTCGACCTGCCTTACTCTCGCGTACCGCACAAAGCCTACGGCAGCGCCAACGTACCCGCCTTTGAAATGATCCAGCATTCGGTCAACATCATGCGCGGCTGTTTTGGCGGCTGCACCTTCTGCTCGATTACCGAACACGAAGGCCGCATCATACAAAGTCGTTCGGAAGATTCCATCATCAAAGAAATCGAAGCCATCCGCGACACCTCGCCCGCATTTACCGGCCATATCTCCGACTTAGGCGGCCCCACCGCCAACATGTACCGGCTGGCCTGCAAAGACCCGGCAATCGAAGCCGCCTGCCGCAAACCGTCTTGCGTTTATCCCGGCATTTGCCCCAACCTGAACACCGACCACACCCCGCTGATTAAACTCTACCGCCGTGCTCGTGCATTGCCCGGCATCAAGAAAATATTTATCGCCTCAGGCCTACGTTATGACTTGGCCGTAGAATCCCCCGAATACGTCAAAGAACTGGTCACCCATCACGTCGGCGGCTACCTTAAAATCGCCCCGGAACACACCGAGCAAAGCGTATTGTCCAAAATGATGAAGCCGGGCATGGGCACATACGACCGCTTCAAGGAGATGTTCGACCAATTTTCCAAAGAGGCGGGAAAAGAGCAATATTTGATACCCTACTTTATTGCAGCCCATCCCGGCACCACCGACACCGACATGCTCAACCTGGCGTTATGGCTAAAGCGCAACGGTTTCAGGGCAGACCAAGTGCAGGCCTTCCTGCCGTCGCCAATGTCAATCGCCACCGCCATGTACCATTCCGGCAAAGACACCCTGCACAAAGTCAGCCGCAACGTCGCCGACATCCCGATACCCAAAAGCGTCAAACAGCGCCGCCTGCACAAAGCCTTCCTACGTTATCACGACCCCAAAAACTGGCCGTTACTCCGCGAAGCCTTAAAAGACATGGGGCGCAGCGATTTAATCGGCAACGGCAAACAGCATTTGATCCCCAGTTTCCAGCCCAAAGGTACAGTAGAAACGCCCGATAAAATCCAGCGATTTAAAACCAAATATACCGGGCTGGACAAAATTCGCCCCGAAAAAAGCCAACCGCATCTGATCAATAAGAGCAAAATAAAAAGAAAGCCAAAATAATTATAAAAGGGCTTGCCAAGAAAAATATGTTGTATATAATACCCGCTTCTTTGCTGGTGTAGCTCAGTCGGTAGAGCAGCTGATTTGTAATCAGCCGGTCGCGGGTTCGATTCCCATCGCCAGCTCCAAGAATATCAAGGCCTTAGACGAAAGTCTCGGGCCTTTTTTATGCCTATGGGACACAGGCGGAACAATTTAAATAAAAAACTGCAACAAGCCACAATACAAAAATGGCAAATTTAAAATTAGTTTTGCTGATACGGCAGTTTGCGAGACGTTGAATTTGTTGCGCCGCTCAATTTAGGTTGTAGCTATGATGTAATTCATGTCCAGCTAAATAGTTACTCTTGCCATAGAAAGCAAATGGAAAACGTCATAATAATAATTACATGTATAGTGCTAGCGCTTTTGTTTAAATATTTAAAAATAAAGAGCTTATCAATACAGGCGTTGTCTCGAATATTCGAGAATAATTGGTATAGGTTTTTAGCAAAACCTTTTATGCTCGCATTACCTAGCGCAACATTAGCTTGTTACAAAATAGAGCCACTCAAAGGCAAGATTTCAGGGGATATCATTACTTGGATAGACGAAGAAGTGGTTTTTTTAGTTGTAGGGCTTTTTATGGTTCCACTACTAGTAGGCATTGAGGACTTTATCCGTAAGTTGGCTCCAGCATATTCTAATAATTTAACATCAGACGGACAGTCCATTCTTTTAAGGGCTATGGATTATCCCGTGGATAAAAAAATGAATCATTTTTTATCTGTGCTACGTTCAGCTAAAGATAGCATGACATCTGGACAGGTATTTCAAGCAATTACCCAGCCAGATAAGCAACTGGCTGAAATAACCCGTGCTATTCATATTTTCTTCGAGAGCTTGGCTAAGTTACAAGATGAACAGATTGATTTTACAACTGTTCTTTTTAAAATGGATGATGGAGCCCCTGTAGAAGGCTGGTGTTATTTTCCAGAATCAAAAAGACCAGAACAAAATTTACTTAATGACCCGAAGTCTTTGGCTGCTAATGCAGCCAAGAATAATGGCAGGACAATTATCATTCAAGACATTGAAAAAGAGAGAAAAAAACCAAAATCTCAAATTTCTCAACATTGCCCAACAGAAAAAGGTTCTGCCATTTGCTACCCCATTAAAAGCACACACACCAAAAGCATCCCACTTGTTCTTAGAATTACTGCAGATAAAGCTTTTTTTTCATCCGATAACAAGGTACTGTACGAAAAAATACTTGACCGATTTTCAAAAAGAATTCTTATTGAGTACGCACTTAGCGAGTTAAAAAATTATGCATCAAAAAAAGTCAACTAGAGCAAACACAAAAGATTTATGTCTAAATAAGCCATTGATTGTGCTCGGTAATAGCAGTAGAGAACAACTGAAATCTGAAGCTAAACAATGGATAAAAGAAGCGCAAAAAGAATCCAAAAACTGGGGAAAAATATTTGTTCTTTAGTAAGTGTCTAAAAATTACTTCCTGATTTTTTAAGTTTGGTTCGCTGTTTCTGAAGGCGTGCTTGAGACTCAGTCGGGAAATAAATTTTGGACACTTACTTAACCTGAGTTCGGGATAAGGAATTACAATAAATCAACGAGCTAAGGGTCACGAGCTAAGGGTCACGAGCTAAGGAGCTAAGGAGCTAAGGAGCTAAGGAGCTAAGGAGCTAAGGAGCTAAGGAGCTAAGGAGCTAAGGAGCTAAGGAGCTAAGGAGCTAAGGAGCTAAGGAGCTAAGGAGCTAAGGAGCTAAGGAGCTAAG
>JAUXXQ010000045.1 GCA_030684815.1 Methylobacter sp.
AATATTTTCATCGGACAACTGCCCCTTTCGGATCATATGCGCCGTTTCAATTCCAGCGATCGTTGCTTTGGCCGAATAGAAAGCGTTGAAACCCATCATCGGTTTCGTTATTTTCTTGATGAAACGGTGATCCTGTTCGACTACATTGTTCAGATCAAAGGGGAATACTTGATAACCCAACGGTTTAGCGTAGCATGATCAACAGTGACACCCCTTTCTTCCATGATCTCTTCGACATCACGATAGGAAACACCATAATACCGCGAATAGAATGACTTCTTTTGGAAATTGGGCGCCTTTAAAACTGATCATCTTGGTTATTCGATTTTTGCTAAAATTGGCGGATTCTAACGCAGACGGGTAAACTTTGCGACAAAACCAAATAAATTTAGCGACGTGGTTGAAACGGATCAATCGACTTCCTTTATTGACCCTCTCCTCAATATGTCCGCTGATGACAACGAATTTGTCTCTTTAGACGTCCAACTTAGGGATTTTGACGCGACCTAATAAATAGCAGCAAAAACAAACACAGCCGATTATTACCCAGGAATTGCCATGCAACGCACAATAACCATTGATTGCCCACCCGAATTATTAATGGGTATCCACCTTAACGCAGAAGACTTTGCCGAATATCTAAAAAAACAAGCCGCAATCAGTTTGTTCAAGGAAGGCAAATTGTCATCGGGCAGTGCCGCAACGTGGCTAGGTATTGGTCGAGTTGCTTTTTTGCGGATAGCTTTTGATGCCGGAGCCAGCCTACTAGAAGACAGTCATGACGACTTCCAAAGAGAAACGGCTTTGTTATGATCGTTTTTTCCAATACCACGCCCATTATTGCCTTAAGCAGCATTCAACAACTGGATTTGTTACCTGAATTATTTGGACATCTTCATTTGGTTAATGAAGTGGTAGACGAATGTGAGGTGGGTGGCGCTATTGCCGTGCCTTCGTTACGCGGGTTAAATTGGCTAACCATCGTTGAATCAACCCCGGTCAGCCGTCCAAGTCTATTGTTGGAATTGGATAAAGGTGAAAAACACACCTTGGACATGGCTCAAAAATATCAGGCTGACTGGGTACTCATTGATGAAAAAATTGGCCGCAATATGGCTGAATATTTAGGCTTGCGAGTCACCGGAACACTCGGAATCTTGCTCAAGGCAAAGCAACAAGGCTTGATTCCGTCGTTTCTGGAATGCGTGACGGCCATGCAAAATCATGGGATTTACTATCATACTGATTTAATCAAAAAATTATTGCTTCACATCGGCGAGGCATGAATAAGCAAAGCCGCATCCCACCTAAACTGAGCCATTAAGGCTCTAACCGACCTTTACCGAAGGCTCTTACTGGATTCCAGGGAGCTAGCTTATTATCAACTCCAGCAGCGAACCTTGGCCCTGTCAGGGTGGAAGTAAAAGATGTCTGAAATCACACGCCTTTCAAGGCATTCTTGCGCATCCTGAGATAAAAATCTTCCATGACCTCAATAAATGAACTTTGTTTTTGCCAAAATGCGGGGAAATCACCGCCTTTTTTGATTAACATGGCCGGAATAGTCGCCGCTTGGCTGGGTTCTATGCTTTTTGGCAAGGGCTGCTGGCCGTGCCAAAAAGCTTTTAAGCTGATTTGCTGGGGCAGTTCTGTGATGACGGGACGGGTGTAAAAGCTGTCCACCGGCATTAATTCAACAGGAGCGCTGCCTTTGGCATCGCTTAACACTTTGCCCAACGGTGAATTTGCCAATTCGCGCAGCAATTTGTCGGGCGCCAAGCCGCGCATTTCAAACAATAAAAACGGATCGTTGTCGAATTGCCCGGCCAGACGATAGCAAACACCGGCAATGTGTTTGCATGGCACGGCATAATCCGGGCAATTACAGGACACCTTGAAATCTTTATAGTCATTGGGCAGCAGATGTACGCCAGCTTCAGCAAACACGGTTTCTATGTTTTCCGGGATTTCATTGAGCAACAATCTGGCGATAAAACTGGCCCGCTGGCTGAGTTTTTTAATGACTTTTTGCCATTGCGCCTCGGATAAATGGGCCATTTGCACACTGACTTTATAGGTCGGTTCTTTATACACGCCAAAATACGGATTGATGTTGCCGCGCAGTTTGGCGTCGACTTTGCCGTTCTGGAGTAGCCATTGTTTGATGCGGTTGTCGGTGGAATAGGAGCGTCCACGGGCCAGACGGCCGCTGTCGGTAAAATCTTCCAGGGCGGCCAGAAAGCGCTGTCCCCACCAGGTTTTTGCATAGTTGCTCATGTCAGTTTTCCATAATGCTGTGTTTATTGAGCGCAATCAGTTCTTTAAACGCCTGATTATCAAGCTTGGTCAGCCAACTTTCGTCATTGCCGACGATGCTGTCGGCCATTTTTTGCTTGTCGCTAATCATTTGGTCGATGCGCTCTTCCAGGGTGCCCAGCGTGACAAATTTATGCACGAAGACATTTTTTTGCTGGCCGATACGAAATGCCCGGTCGGTGGCCTGATTTTCAACGGCAGGATTCCACCAGCGATCAAAATGAAACACATGGTTAGCCTGGGTTAAAGTGATACCGACACCACCGGCTTTGAGCGACAGGATAAAAACAGCCGGCCCGGTGTCCGGATCTTGAAAATCGCTGATCATCAGTTCGCGTTTGTTACGCGGCGTGCCGCCATGCAGATAGTAGGTTTTATAGTGTTTTTCCTTGGCCAGATAACGTTCCAGGTTTTCGCCAATTTCGGTAAATTGAGTAAACACCAGTACGCTGTCGCCTTGTTCCATCGCTTCTTCCAGCATTTCGCCGATACGCTCCAGCTTATGCGAGCGTTCCGGGGTAAAGGCGCTGCCATCTTGCAAAAACTGC
>JAUXXQ010000056.1 GCA_030684815.1 Methylobacter sp.
ATCGCTGAGCTTATCAGTAACTGTTACGAGCTCCAGCGTGAGTTATTTAATACTGTGGTAGCAAATTCTATCGCGACACTCATGCCTGAAATAAAAAATCTCAATACACAATTTAGGCATTCCGTCAATGCGTAAGTCCTAGTATTGTAAAAGGCAAGAAAAGATTTTAGTAGGTTCTGTTCACAGACCATGATCATCAAGGGCTGTTATTTCTTGGAAATCACCTTAACGGCTCGCCCGATAAGTGCGCATTAAGGTGACAAAGACCAAAAAATCATAAAAACCGTGAATAATAATGGGCAGCAACAAATTCCTGCTGCCTTCATAATCCATTGACAGACTTAAATAAATACCTACCAGAGTCGCCAGCAGCGCATAAAACGGTGTTACTGCATGGGCCAGTCCAAAGATAATATTGGTGGCGATTAACCCAACCGTCATACCCCAAGATGCCTCTATCCAGGGCTGAATAAGGCCACGAAACAAAATTTCTTCGGATAACCCGGCAATCGCGGCCAAAATCAATAAATCAGTCCAATGGTAGCGCTGCAAAGCAGGGCCCAAGGTCTGAAATAATATGTCTTTAATCTTGATGACCGATTCCAGCCGTACCTGTTCTAAAACCCGATATAGCAGAAACAAGGGTATTGTTCCGACCAGCCCATAAATGACGGAAAACTCTGAAAAATGGAGGTTGGCAAACGGATTGATATTAGCCAGCCAACCGAATGCGATGGCGACTAAAATCAGGGACAGTTCGAAATAACAGGCATCTTTAAAGAAATCATCAGGTGTGATCGGGGATTTATCCATTGATGTTGTGGGTTGAATAGTGGCGTGTGCGCCATTCTAATCAAAAACGCTTAAAATAGCCGTTTTGATTGATTAGGGATGCTAAAAATTTTAATGGCAGGTAAAAATATTATCGCCACGAAAGTTTCCTCCGTGGTGAATAAACAACCACCAGGTTTACGTTACGGACTGGAAGCCAGTATAAAAATGGGGTACAAACATAGGTTTGCACCCCACGCACTAAAAATGCTGTAGCCGTCTTATAAGTTTCTGAAAATTTCACCCCATACGCCTAAATCTGTTGGCTCACAGCTGTGCGTTTGGCCAATGTCACCGACAAAAGGCACATACATTTTATTGCCGCATTCCCGGAATAGAATATCAATTTTGACCGCTTTTTGTTGCAGGGGAAGGCCACCGGCTACGGTCACCAAATCTTGCGAACTGTCCGATACGATGCCATCGCCATCCTTAAAATCAATCAATGCGGATAACGTAGGTTGTCCTGCGCCAATCAGCGAAACATAAGAAACGGTGTCGGGAAGCGGATGATTAGCCATGTCGTTAAGGATGTTCAGCGCGGTACTGCCGGGGTGTAAATCGATAATGGCCACACTGTTTTTATCAATCGGCAACGATAACAGTTTGCAAATGCCAACGTCAGCGGTGAAGCCGAAAAAATCAAAAACATCGACAGTATTACGGCATTGCTCTGCCCAGAACGTGCCTTGATGCGGCGTCCCGACGGTAATAAGTTTGGCCACATCACCCCGGTATGGGATTGCCGCATTGTCGGACTCGCGTGCCAAGCCTTGCAAATATTCTCTTGCCGCAAGCCCGCCCATGCTGTGGCCTGCCAGAATAACTTTGGTTTTTCCGGGGTTTGCCTCTAAAACCGCTGAAATGGCAGCAGCAATTTCACCACCCTGTGCCTCAAGCGATAAATGCTGGTTATCCGAGAAATTTAACGTGTAAAAATCGCCGTCGTTGGCAGTGCAGGCAATATTGGGATCGGATGGGCAGTTAATATCAACTGTGTTTGTGCCCGGGTTGTAAGCGGGAATGCCACCGAATGACCAATAGCTGTTGTTTAGCAGATAATCCCTATACGGCGCCCATACTTCCGCAGAAGACGCTATGCCATGAATAAAGATAACCGGGTACGGCCTCGCGCCACAACCCGATTCGCCAAGCCAATAGGATAAAGCACCGACATCCTGCGGCACGGCATGCCCCGGCCCCTGATAATAGACATGGTTGTCGATATTGGAAACGCCCACATAAGCCTGGGTATCGGGATAATAGCGGTAGGTATAAGGCGAAAAAAATTGTACGCCTGACACCGCCGGTGAAAACAGCTCAGGGAGGAATGTGTGCCCCCAATTTAACAAACATTCGGTATCGGTTTGTTCCGTGGGGCCGGTAGCTGATGCGCTATGGCTAAACAGCGCGACAATGATCAGGCCGAATGTGCGCGCTAATAAGGAGTTGCGTTTGCGTTGTTGATGGTTCATAGTATTTTCCCGAAGCTAAAGAGGCAAGGTAGGCACGCTTAAGCCGCCCTGTCATTAGTGCGGCGCGTTGCAGCTTTTCGCAATGTATCGGTAAATCTAGCCGCCGTCGGTACGGCAACGCACATTAACCATTTTAGCCGCCTGCATCCCTGCAGCCGACGGATGGCACTGATAAAATGGATAATCACTGATTAAAAGCACGGTCTATTTTAAAAAATCCGTGTAAATCCGTCTGATCGGCGACGTCCATGTTCTATTTCTTTTTTCGGCTGAGTAGTTACCACCTATAGACGTTCAGATATTAAATTTCCAACTTCACCAGCTAAAAGACCTTTAAAATCAATCCATGTTATGTGCATGACATGGAAGTTATTTATCTGAAAGCCTATAACGTGTATTTCAGGCTAAACGTCCGACAATCCGACATAACCGTGCTGGGCCGCAAGCGTCACAATGTCGTTGCGGTAGCGACCAAAATCAACCGAATCCGGCACGCTGTAATTCCAGTTTCTGTACAGACTGGTCAGTTCGGTAAAGAATCCCCGGGCCGCATCTTTATCCTTGAAATCGTAACGCGCATCGATCAGGCCTTTCAGCAACTGAAAACTCTCCAACTGCCGTTCCCTGGACATGCAGGCGTCAACGTCATCGAAAGCATCCTGTTGCAGATAAACCATGTCCAATAATAAGGATTTTTGCCAAGTGACAAAATCATCCTCGGTGATGCCTTCTTCGCCGGTGACCTGCATCATCTGATAAATGGTGTCGCCCTGCTCCAGCAAGGCTTGCATGGCTTTGACGTTATCGACCCAATTGACATCAATATTTTTACTGAACCAGCCGCCCAGCTGGTCAAGATAACGCGACCAGGAAATCAGCGGGTCGATGGCCGGATAAAAGCGCCGGTAAGCGCGTTCAGCAGACAGGCCGAGAAAGGTTTTCACCGTGCCTAAGGTCGATTGCGTAACCGGTTCCTCAAAATTGCCGCCTGCCGGGGAAACGGTGCCGATCATGGTCAAACTGCCGATTGAACCGTCCGGGCAACGCAATACGCCAGCGCGTTCGTAGACGTTTTTAATCGACGAATCCAAATACGCAGGAAAACCCTCTTCACCGGGAATTTCCTCCATACGCCCCGAGGTCTCGCGCATCGCCTGCGCCCAGCGCGAGGTGGAATCGGCAATCAGCAGCACGTTATAACCCATCTGGCGGAAATACTCGCCCAAGGTAATGCCGGTATAAATCGAGGCTTCGCGTGCCGCAACCGGCATCGACGAGGTGTTACAGATAATCACCGTCCTGTCCATTAAAGTGCCGCCGGTGCGCGGGTCTTTGGTTTCAGGATATTCGGTGATGGTTTCAACCACTTCGCCGGCGCGTTCGCCGCAGGCTACGATAACCACGATGTCAACCGTCGAATAACGGGCGATAAGGCTTTGTAACACGGTTTTCCCCGCGCCGAAGGGACCGGGCACGCAGCCGGTGCCGCCTTGGGCAATCGGGAAAAACGTGTCGATAATGCGCGTCGCGGTGGTGATCGGTTCGGAAGGGTACAGGCGCTCGGCAAAACTGCGGCGTATCAGACCTTCCGGTATCGGCTTGCGCACCGGCCAGCGTTGCGACATCGTCATTTCCTGTTCATTGCCGTTGCCGATCTGATAACGGGCAACGACGTCGTCAACGCCGACATCGCCGCCGCGAATCCAGGTGATTTCCACCGCTTCCGGCAGATTGAACGGCACCATGATTTTATGCCTGAATTCGCCTTCGGGCACTGTGCCGATGACGCCGCCGGGCGCTACCCGGTCGCCGACAGCAACACACGGTTCAAACGCCCAGGTTTTGTCTAAATCCAGCGGCGCAATGGTCACGCCTCGGGGCAGGAAAAAGCCGTATTTGTCGGACAGCGCATGCAACGGATTGAGCAGGCCGTCAAAAACTTGGCCGAGCAAGCCGGGGCCTAACACCGCCGACAGCATTTCGCCGGTCAATTCGACGCTGTCGCCGACCCGCACGCCACGAGTGTCCTCAAACACCTGCATGTCGGCGGTGCGCCGCCGCACCCGCAACACCTCGGCTTTAAGGCGTTCGTCGCCGACACAGATATAACCCAGCTCGTTTTTCATGATCGACGTATTTTCGTCAACTTCGATAAGCACCAGGCTTTCCTTGACCCCTATGATCTTGGCGGTTCTAACTACCGGTTGTTCAGCTGTCATTTTTTATCTCTTTAATCAAATCGTGGAATCGGCTTTTCGCCTGTGCGGCATCGCGCGCCAGCCAGGCTTGAAGGATGTCCCATTTAAAAACGAAGGCGAATACCGCCTCGAAGCCGAATTTGTTGCTTTCTGCGATAGGGCCAAGCTTTTGCCAGATGACCCGCATCATCAGGCTATCAAGGGCGGCAGCATTGTTGCCGTCAAGATACCCACGCGCTTCGCCTATCCACGGATAAACCGCCGCCAGCTTGAAATTCGGGTCGCCCCAATGCGCCGCAATGTGCCGCACCCAGCGGCTGGCTCCTGCAATCGGCTCCAAAGCCGACGCATCGGCGCCCGCGTTGCGCCTGCGCAAACCGGCCAGTATCACTTGCTGGTCTATCCTGAATTCGATGAAATCGCGCAACGCCGGTTGGCTGATGTCCTGCATCGCGGCACGGCTGCGCAACACCATATCGGCATCGGTTTTCGGTTTGGCCAACGACATACGCCAGCTGACCAGGGCTTCGGCTTTGGCCAGTTGCCGGGCGTCGTCGGTGTCCAGATTATGCAGGCGCTGCTCCAAACGCAGACGCGTAATCGGCGAACGCCCGGCCTGCTCAAACGGCGGCAGATAGGGCAGGCTGGAAACCAGCGTAATATAAGGCTCGGCCATGACGCTTAGTCTCTGCCTTCGAAGATCGCCTTGAAACGGGGCAAAATCCGTTGGTAAAGCAGCCTGGAAATCGCCTTGTCGGACAAGTCTATTTCCAGTTTTTCCTTAACCAGGCGCACACTGGCACCGCCTTCTATCTCGCTGGACGGAATCAGCTCAACGCCTTCGCGCAACATTTCGCTGCACAGCCCAATGATGGTCTGATTGGTCATTTCGTTCAGTTTCTGATTGGGCTGGCCCATTAATATCGACTCGGAAATCAGGATTTGCACTTCCTTATCACCAATCAGCTCTTGTTCGACGTGACCGGCCAACACCAACACACAGGATTTAATAAATTCCTCATCGGTGGTGGCTGATGTCACCAAGCGTTGCACAAAAACCTCGAAGGCCGACGACACCTTGGCTTCGAGTTGCAACATGGTGTCGCGCGCCGACAGTTTCAGCGCTTCCAGGGCGGCGGCATGGTTTGATTCAATCTCGATGCGGGCGTTTTCGCGCAATTGCGCCGCTTCGCGTTTGGCATCGAGCAGCAATTTTACCGATGCGGCCTCCGCGTCTTTGATAATCCGGTCGGCCTGCTCATTGGCCGCCAATATGCCCTGATCGCGGATACGGTCGACCAGCTCCTGAACCCCGGCGCCGGTTTTAGCTTGTTCTTGTTCTGTCATGTTGTGAGTCCTTGAGGTTATTTCGGAATGCCTGCCGCCAGCACCAGGGCGAATACGAAAGCGAAGACGGCAAAGCCTTCAACCAGCGCCGCCGGTGCCAATGATATGCCGAAAATTTCCAGCTTGTTTTTTGATACGTTAATCGATGCGGCACAGGCTGAACCTTGGGCGGACGCGCTGAACAACAACGCCAATCCGGCCAGCAGACCCAGGCCGAAAATGCCGGGCGAATTTTCCACGCTCAGTTCGCGGCGCAAGGCCATGGTCACCACGATGCCGTAAATGGTCTGCGAGGACGGCATCGCCGCCACGCCGATATAACGCCCGTAGCCGCTTTCGACTTCCAACAAGGCACCGCAGGCCGCACTACCGGCACGGGAACAGCCAATCATGCTGCCTACCGCGCCCAACGCCAAAGGCGCATACAGCCCCACCCAACCCAGTGCCAAAATTAACGGTTCCATAAATTATCCTCTGCTTTTTTAAATGGTTTGTATAAGGTCCCCTCTTCTTTGAGTCCCCAGTTGAAAAACTCGATCACGTTTAAGCGCAAGCCATGAATAACGCCGCTGGTTATACCGAGCAATAGATTAACCGCATGGCCGAGTATCAGTATCAACAATGCGAAAAACAGGCCGATGCCGGGATAGCCCTCATAAACGCCGCTGGCCATGTTGTTGAATTCGACCGCCAGCGACCCGGAAGCCAGACCTAACGCAAACAAGCGCAGATAACTCAACACATCGCCCAGGGCGCCGGACAGCTTGGTCAAGCCCAACATGCCCTGGGCAAAACGGGCCAGCGGTTTTTCGTGCGGCGCGGTAAAGCCGACGACCAATATACTGCCGATGGCGATCAGGCCAATGCTCAACGTTTGCAAACCGGCGATACTGATTGAATTGCTAAGCGCCAGCATAAAGCCGCCGCAAATCACGCCGATCCAGCCGATGGACGGCAATTTGTCCGACCAGTCTTTACAGCGGTATGCATTCATTGCATTGGCCAGAATGATGTGGAAAATGCCGATCACCACCGACAGCATCATCATCCGGTCGGTGTCGCTGATCTCAAGCACATGCAATTTCCCCAGCCAGGATGCGTCGTCAGGCGTCACCCCGAAATAACTGCCGACCATGGCGCCAAAGCCCAGCGATGCGGCCGACACCGCCAATAATAACGGGCGGAAGCGCCGCCCCGAATAGGAACGCCCCATTTTTTTCCACAGCGCCAATAAAGCTACCGTCATCACTGCCGCATAACCGGCATCGGACAAGATCATCGCAAAAAAGATCACAAAGGACACGAAAGTGACCGATGACGGATCCCACGTCCGGTAACCCGGCGTCATGTAAAAAGTCACCAAATCCTCACCAGCGGCCAACCAGGACGGATTGCGCATCAGCGTCGGTGGGTTGTCTTCAGGTTTAGAGGCTTCGGCGGCAAAATGAAACGCCTGTTCTTTAGCATAACTTTCGAGTGCCGGCAGGCTTTCGGCAGGCGCCCAGCCTTGCAGGGCAAAGGCTGCATCGTTGGTGTAAACATGCGCCGCTGCGGTCTCGCACACCGCACGGTCTTCCAATTGGTTCAGGTCGTGGCTGAACAAATCATGCCAGCGGGTCAAATAAGCCCGCTCCGCCTGCACATCTTCGATGGTGAATTCGACTTCATCGAGCCGCGTTTCCAGCTCGTGCCTGGACTTGCTGCCCAAATGAATGCGCGGAACCGGCATGTCCACAGGTTCGTCCCTGTCCACCACGATGACATAACAGAAGCGGTTGTCGCGCCGGACAACTTCCCAAACCGATGCCGACGCTTCGATTTTCGGCAGATCCTTATGCGGGACTGCGTAAAACCAAAGCCGCTGCTCGTCCATTTCCGACAACGGCGGCAACACAAAGTCGCCCCAAGGACGGATGTCCTGAATGCGTTTGATCAAAAAATCGCGTTCATCTTCCAGGTCGCGCAGACGGCTTCTGACCGCCAATATCTGCTGTTGAACCTTGACCGCATTGAAGCGCTGCTTGTCGACAACCTGCCGTCTTCGCAGCGGATACGTCTGCAAAAACTGCAAAGCCTCGCGCGCGCCCGCTGTGTGCGCGGCCTCGGCATAGTCGGCGCTGCGGTCGGTCAACGAAATGATCTGCACACAGCCCATTGTTTGCAGGTCGGCCAATAAACGCTCACGGTCGGCACTGATGCCGATGAACGTCACTTTATGCATGGTTATAATGCTCATAACGCCGCCTCTGCTGCGAGTTCCGCTTCGCGCTGTTGTAGCTGTTTGTGTTTGGCCAGTTTGGAAATGATGACGCTGGCGCGTTCGGCATCGCCGAGAAAAATGCGTATTTTCTGGATATTCTGTTTGGCGGTCGGGATCAGGATTTTCTCGAACAGATTGACCCTCTGGGTGATGCGGCGCACCGCAACTTGCAGGATACGCAAACGCTCAGCGGCGATTTCGGCACGCATCCGCTGTTCGGCGGCCTCTTTCAGGCGTTGCACCAGCGTATCGACCCACGGCGGCGTGGCCAGCCGGGAATACTCGGCAACGGCACATTCGATGCTGTCCAAAAACGGCAGCTTAACGCCGACGACGTTCTGTTCAACAACACTGTAACTTTTCAAATGCACCAGCCCGGCCAGACGGAACTCCTCATCGGCCAGCATCGGCAACTCCTCGCCGATACGGATTTCCAGAGCGTCCACCGCCGCCTGTGCCGCCGCATAATCATCCTGCGCTTTTTTGGCTTCCATCATCAACTGCCGCCGTTTCATGTCCAGCGAGGGCAATAGCCGCTGGTACAGTTTCAAGTTTTCCTGCTGCTCGTGCAGCGCGTGTTTGCTCAGTTTAAGCTTGGCCATGACGGGCTACGCCGCCTTGTCCGCCGCTTCTTGCGGCTCGGCTTTCGGGTAATATTTATCAATCAGGTTTTGCTTCATCAGCAATTCTTTCGGCTCAAAACATTCAGCCAGCGTCTGCCAGCATAAATCCAGGGCTTCGATAACCGGTAGCGAAACCCGCGTGTCCATAAAACGCTCGCGGAAAAAATGGCCGAATTTGAGCAACTTTTCATCAAACTGCGACAGTTCAAAGGCCATCGCCTGCTTCTTTTGCGCTTCCACCGCACCGGAATAAAAACGGATCATGGTGTTCATGATTTGCCCGTGATCCTCACGCGTGGCCTTGCCGACCACATGCTGTTTCAGCCGTGACAGCGAGCCGAACGGGTCGATAAAGCCGTCATGCAGATAAAACTGCCCTTCGGTGATATAACCGGTGTTATCCGGCACCGGATGGGTCACATCATCGCCGGGCATGGTGGTCACACTCAAAATAGTCACCGAACCCGCGCCCTTGAAATCGCAGGCTTTCTCATAGCGCGACGCCAGTTGCGTGTACAGATCGCCCATGTGCCCGCGTACCGCCGGAATGCGTTCCTGCGCCACACCCAACTCCTTCATCGCATCGGCAAAAGCGGTCATGTCGGTCAGCAGCACCAGCACCCGTTTATTGTCCTCAACCGCCATTTTTTCGGCCACTGCCAGCGCCATATCCGGCACCAGCAAACGCTCAACCAGCGGATCGGACGCCTGATTGACAAACATGATGGTACGGTGAAAAACCCCGTGTTCCTCGAAAGCGGTACGGAAAAAATGATAGTCATCGAAAATCAGCCCCATGCCGCCAAACACCACTACATCGGCATTGGCCTGAAAACCGATGCGCGCCAGCAGCTCATTGAACGGTTCGCCGGCAATGGAAAAAATGGGGATTTTCTGGCTTTCCACCAGGCAATTGAACAAATCGATCATCGGTACCTGGGTTTCGATCATCCGCGACGGCATTACCCGCATCACCGGGTTCACCGTCGGGCCGCCGACCGGAATGCGTGGATCGGTCTGCAGCGCCGGGCCGCCATCGATAGGTTCGCCGGAACCGCGAAATACCCGACCGAGAATGTTATCGGAATAAACCACATCCAGCGGACGGCCGAGAAAAGTGACTTTGGCGTCGGTCGACAAACCTTTGCCGCCGGAAAACACCTGTAGGCTGACGATGTCCCGGTCAAGGTCGACCACCTTGGCCAGGGATGTTTCGCCATCGATATTTTCAACCACGGCGAGATCGCCGAAGGCCACGCCTTCCGCCTTCACCCGGATCAAATCGCCGACAATTTCCAGCAGGCGTATGTGGCGTATCAGATTTTGAATAATGGTCATGGTTTAACTCGTTTTTCCATAGCGGGAATGTGTTTAAAGTATCTGTTGTTATTATTGCACTGTCATGACAGCACAGCTAAATAGGAAGCCAAAATTTTGTAACCCAAAAAGCGCTATATTTACCACAAAGGACACGGAAAGCGCGACGTTTTATTCTTCGTTTCTCCGTGTCCTTTGTGGTAAATGGCTTTTGGGCAACGGCTTAACCGACCCTTACCTATTCTTTGTAAGGATTATAGACTAAAGTCAGATTTCAACTAAAACTCCGGCCACTTTTCATTATCCGCAGGAAACATCAAATCTCTCAAACCAACTACTGCTCAGCGGTTGTTAAAAATGACTAAATGGAACGCGGCTATCAACTTAACACGGGACAGACCTTCCAGGTTTTTACTGGAGCCGCTCCCGACGGCTCCAGCACTTCCGCCATCCATGGCAGTCGTACTGGAGCCGCTCCCGACGGCTCCAGCACTTCCGCCATCCATGGCAGTCGT
>JAUXXQ010000072.1 GCA_030684815.1 Methylobacter sp.
TGAACCACCCGATCCCATCCCGAACTCGGAAGTGAAACCATTTAGCGCCGATGATAGTGTGGCAGTTTGCCATGCGAAAGTAGGGAATTGCCAAGCTCTTAAATTAAAAACCCAAGCCTCATGCTTGGGTTTTTTTTTGCCCGCCAGTCCACGGCATGGACGCTGTGGCTGCCCGTGCCCGGGTTTTGCTGGCACCGAAAAAATTAGGAAAAAATTTAGACCCTTAGGTTTTTCCGTGGGGCAAAATATCAAAATGAGCGTCTATTCTAACCTTACAAAAAAAGATGTCAGATAAAAAACACACTCTCGGGTTCATTGGTATCGGCCTAATGGGAAAACCGATGACCTTACGTTTACTGGACGCAGGCTTTAGCGTCAACGTCTGGAACCGCAGCCCGGAAAAGCTCCGGCCAGTGCTTGATGCTGGGGCTAAAGCCTGCTCGTCTGTTGCTGCATTAATTCGTGCTTCCGAAGTCATTATCCTGTGCCTAGCCGATACCGCAGTTGTAGAATCAGTTGTCCGCAACGACATTTTAGCTAACGGCGCGGCGGATAAATTACTGATTGACTTGTCCAGCATTCACCCTGAAAACACCCAGCAATTAGCCGCGCTACTGTATGAACAATGCGGCATGGGCTGGGTCGATGCGCCGGTTTCCGGGGGTGTTGCCGGCGCCGAACAAGGCAATCTGGCGATCATGGCGGGCGGCAGCGCCGAACATATCGACCTTGCCCGGATCGTTCTGGCACCGTTGTGTCAACAACTCACCCACATGGGTGCAGTCGGCAGCGGCCAAATTACCAAAATATGCAACCAAATGATAGTTAGTTGCAATGTGCTGGTCATTGCTGAAATGGTGGCGCTGGCGAAGCGGGCGGGTGTTGATGCGGGGCAAATACCCGCAGCACTGTCCGGTGGCTTTGCCGACTCCAAACCTTTACAAATCGTCGGTGTCGAAATGGCAAGCGAAACCTTTGAGCCGATTAAATGGCGTGTTAAAACGTTACTGAAAGACTTGAACATGGCGGTCGATTTATCGGTTAAACAAGGCACTGCCGTGCCCATGTCCGCGCTGGCCTCTCAGTTGATGCAACTGCACGGCAGCCAGGGTTATCTGGAACAAGACCCCGCCACCTTAATCAAACTCTACAGCAAAACCGATGCTTAAATTTACCGCCAACCTGAGCCTGTTATTTACCGAAGTCGCTTTGACTGACCGCTTCAAGGCTGCTAAAAATGCCGGCTTTAATGCTGTTGAGATTCAGTTTCCTTACGCCTTAAGCGCGGCTGAGATAAAAAACCAACTGGACTCATTCGATTTAAAATTGGTCTTGTTTAATGTCGATGCTGCCGATTTGTTGCAAGGCGGTGAGGGATTGGCCTGCATTCCCGAAAAACGCGAGCAGTTTAAACAAGCAGTCGCGCAAGCCGTTGATTACGCCAGACTGTTAGAACCCGAAGTCATTAATGTCTTGCCGGGGCGCTGCGTAGATAACAGCCAATTGCCGGACTATCTGGCAACTTTTAAGGAAAACTTGCGGTTCGCCGTCGAAACTTTTGCGCCATTAGGTAGTAAAACCGTGTTTGAAGCCGTCAATAGACACGACATGCCGGGCTTTATCATCCATAGCGGCGCACAGATGCTTGAGATACTCAAACAACTTAACCATGCTGATTTGTTCATGCAATACGATATTTATCATCTACAGATGATGGGTGAAGACCCTGAAACGTTTATTGCTGAACATGCCACAAAAATAGGCCACATACAGTTCGCCGATTGTCCCGGACGTGGGCAACCCGGAACCGGCTGGATTGATTTTGACCGGATGTTTTCAGCGATTGAGGCATCGGCTTATTTAGGCTGGGTTGGCGCAGAATATAAGCCGGTTGGCGCGACAAATAGCAGCTTGGATTGGCTAAAAAATAGTATTGGCTGATTTTAAGTCGCGCCGCTTTCCATGTCCTGGTCTTGATTGGGCTGCGGTACAGTTTCTGTCTTTTGTCTTTTTTCGTGAACATTTTTTGGTCTGTCCTTTTCAGGAAATCACCTGATACCGTATGCACAAGAGATCAAAAAAAAGCCCCGGTTGATTAACTCAACCGGGGCTTACGCCATCTAAAAAATTAGAATGGTTAGTTGCTAGGTAATGCAAACACAGTTAATGTGCCGCCTAATTTAGTGTAAGAGCTTAAGCTTCTGTATGCGCCTACAGCTCCTAGACCTTCTGAGTTTGAGCCTTCTTCGCCGCTGTCAAGACCGGCAGCGATGCCGATGCCTGCCCAGCCGCCGATACCGGAAAGGACGCCAACATATTGTTTGCCGTTGTATTCCCAAGTATTAACATTACCGATGATGCCGGAAGGTGTTTTAAACCGGTACAGTTCTTTGCCTGTTTTAGCGTCAACCGCTTTCAGATAGCCTTCCAGCGTGCCGTAGAATACGACGCCGCCTGCCGTTGCTAGTGAACCTGACCAAACAGAGAATTGCTCTTTGTTAGACCAAGCAATTTTCCCTGTTTTGGCGTCGAATGCTGTAAATTGACCCAGGTTAGTTGAATTATCTGGTTTACCAGTCAATACATCCGCACCCGCTGGCATCATAGTCAAAGTCGCGCCAACGTAAGGTTGACCCGCTGTGTAGGATACTTCGAACGGTTCGTAATCCATGCACAGGTGATTGCCTGAGATATAAAACAGGCCGGTGTCTGGCGAATAAGAAACCGGTTGTTGGTTTTTACTGCCTAACGCAGCAGGGCAAATGCCTGTTGAGTTAACGTCTTCGCCGTTTTGTTCTGTACTGTACTTAGCTACAACTTGCGGGCGACCGGTGTTCATGTCGACATGGGTTGCCCAGTTAACTGATTTGTCGAATTTTTCAGCAACAAGCAGTTCGCCGGTTTCACGATCTAACGTGTAACCAAAACCGTTACGGTCGAAATGCACGATAGTTTTGTGCATTTTTCCTTTAACTTCTTGGTCAACCAGAACGGTTTCGTTGATACCGTCAAAATCCCACTCATCGTGCGGCGTCATTTGGTAAACCCATTTAACGGCACCGGTGTCAGCGTCTCGAGCCCACAATGACATAGACCATTTGTTGTCGCCTGGACGTTGTACAGGGTTCCATGTAGATGGGTTGCCTGATCCGTAATAAATCAAGTTCAATTTAGGATCGTAGCTAGTCCAGCCCCAAGTAGTGCCGCCGCCGATTTTCCATTGGTCGCCTTGCCAAGTGCTTAAGCTGGAATCTTCGCCCACTGGAGTGACTTTACCGTCTTTCCAGGTAGTGGTTTTCTTGGCATCAATTAAAGTGTCTTTATCTGGCCCCATGCTGTAGCCTTTCCAGGCCAACTCGCCGCTGTTGATGTCATAAGCTGCCAAGAAACCGCGGACACCAAATTCACCGCCGGAAATACCAGTCAGAACTTTGTCTTTAACAACTAATGGCGCTGCCGTATTGGTCATACCCAGTTTAGGGTCACCGTTTTGTACACTCCATACGCGTTTGCCGGTTTTAGCATCCAACGCAGTCAAAACAGTATCAGATTGTTGCAAGAAGATTTTACCGTCGCCATAAGCTAAACCACGGTTGACCGTGTCGCAGCACATAACTGGAATGGTTACGTCTGCATCTTGTGTTGGTGTAAATTCCCAGATGACTGATTGGGTTTTTTGGTCGATTGCGAAAACAGTGTTAGGAAAAGGTGTGTGTATGTAAAGGATGTCATTGACAACTAAAGGGCCACCTTCGTGTCCGCGCAGGACGCCTGTAGAAAAAGACCAGGCTGGTTGTAGATTCTTCACGTTAGTCGTGTTGATTTCACTGAGCTTGCTGTAACGAGTACCGGCGTAATCACCACCCCAAGTTGCCCAGTTGGCTGGGTTTTGAGTGAGTTTTTCAACATCGCTGTTAGCCGTTGAAACCGCTGGTGCAGCTAAAATAGCGGCTACACTGGAAGCAAGCAGCCAACTTTTTAAAGGCTTCTTCATATTATAGTTCTCCTGGTATCCTGTTAATTAGACAGAATAGTGGTTATGTTTTTTAGGACTAATATTAGTTTTAGGGTGGTTTTCATGTTCCATGGAGACAGGAAATTTTCACTCTAGGCGCCTAAATTTAATGATTTTGCTCCAAAAGTCAATATTTAAAGGCGCCACTATTAAGGGATTGCTGTAACGTTTTGATAAAACACAGGGTGTTTTATCAAAACGTGAAAGGCGGAGGGCGAAAGCGATAAATAAAAAAGCACCAAGATGGGGCGTTTTCGTCTTAAAGTGCTTCAATCCGGTAACCGTTATTGTTCCAGCATAATACTTCGCCTGTCTGTTTATCCCATGCGGCCAGTACAAAGCGCTGGGCAGTTTGATGGCCTATTGTAAACTCATGGAGGACGGGGCGGTGCGTATGCCCATGAATGAGGCGCAGGCACTGGTGTTCGCGCATGGCTTCTATCACGGTGTCTTGGTTGACATCCATAATGTCCTGGGGTTTTTTGCGTTTATGGAAATAACTGCGGATACGATACCAACGTGCAGCCAGCAGGCGCAACAGCAGGGGTTTGGATAGCACTGATTGTTGCCATTCAGGCGTATGCGCTTTGGCGCGAAAGGCTTGGTAGGGCAGGTCGTCGCTACATAATAAATCACCGTGCGTCAGCAGCGTCGGCGTACCGTATAAATCGATGACGGCATACTCATCAAGCAGGATAACGCCGGTATCTTCGGAAAATTTTGCGCCGAGCAGGAAATCGCGGTTGCCTTGCTGCAAATAGACCGCTGTGCCGGAATCGGTCAGCTGTTTTAGTTGCTTACGGATTTTGTTGTTGGGCGGGGTGAAGTCGTCGTCGCCTATCCAGGCATCGAACAGGTCGCCGAGTATGTAAACGGCTTCGGCGGTACGCGCTCTGCCGCTCAGGAAGGCGAGAAACCGGCGGGTGATTTCAGGCTTTTCCAGGGAAATGTGCAGATCAGAGAGAAATAGGATGTCGAGGTTCAAGGTTCAAGGTTCAAGGTTTAGGGTTTAGGGTTTAGGGTTTAGGGTTTAGGGTTTAGGGTTCAAGGTACGTCTTTCACCTTGAACCTTTTGCCTTAAACCTATTTTATAACTTCAGCTTTTTCGATAATGATGTCGGTTTTAGGCACATCCTGATGGCCGCCACGGTTGCCGGTAGGTTGTTTGGCCATTTCATCGACCACATCCATGCCTTCAATGACTTCGCCGAATACCGCGTAGCCCCAGCCGCTTGCTGTCGGGCTGGTATGGTTCAAAAATGCATTGTCTTTATAGTTGATGAAAAACTGCGCAGTGGCCGAGTCAGGGACATTGGTGCGCGCCATCGCCAAGGTGCCGCGTTTGTTGGGCAGACTATTGTCGGCTTCGTTTTTGATCGGGTCATGTACGGCTTTCTGGTTGAAATCGGTGTCGAAACCGCCGCCTTGCGCCATAAATCCGGGGATAATGCGATGGAAAATAGTGCCGTTGTAAAAGCCTTCGTTAACGTAAGCCAGAAAATTGGCCGATGAAATGGGCGCTTTTTCAGTATTCAGTTGAATAATAATATCACCCAGCGAGGTGGTTACTTTAACTTTTGATGGGGTGTCAGACATAGGTTTTTCCGTTGCAAATGAGAGTGTTGTGGTTAAAATGAGCATCATGGAGAAAATAAAGGTACGCATGGTTTTCCTTGTAGGTGATGCAAATACCAAATTCTAAGTGTTTTTGTCTTGAAAGAGAAGCGCGCGCTTGGTAGATTGTGCGGTTTTGTTTCATCGGCTTCGACTTATCGGCGATAGTGTCTATCGCCCCACTGAATAATTTAATGACATGTTGAAAATATATAACACCTTGACCCGGAAAAAAGAACCGTTCCAGCCGCGTGTAGCGGGTAAAGTCGGCCTTTATGTTTGCGGTATGACAGTTTACGATTACTGCCATATCGGTCACGCGCGGGTCATGGTGGTGTTCGATACGGTAGCGCGTTATTTTCGTCACCAGGGTTATCAGCTGACTTATGTGCGCAATATTACCGATATTGACGACAAGATTATTCAGCGCGCTATTGAAAACGGCGAAGATTACCATCAGCTGACCGAGCGTTTTATTGATGCGATGCACGAGGATGAACGGGCGCTGTCGGTGTTGCCGCCTGATTTGGAGCCTAAAGCCACGCAATCCATCGATGCGATTATCGCTATGGTTCAAACCTTAATCGATAAAGGCTTGGCTTATGTCGGAACGAACGGCGATGTGTTTTATGCGGTGAGCAAATTTAAGGATTACGGCCGTTTATCGGGCAAGAATCTGGACGATTTGCAGGCGGGCGAGCGGGTTGATGTCGATCTGGCTAAACGCAACCCGATGGATTTTGTATTGTGGAAAATGGCTAAAGCTAATGAGCCTTTTTGGGAGTCACCCTGGGGCAATGGCCGTCCCGGCTGGCATATTGAATGTTCGGCGATGTCCACTTGCTGTTTGGGCAACCATTTCGATATTCATGGCGGCGGCATGGATTTACAGTTTCCGCATCATGAAAATGAGATTGCCCAATCGGAAGGCGCGACCGGCGAAAAGTTTGTCAATGTGTGGATGCACAACGGTTTTGTCCGTGTCGATGATGAAAAAATGTCCAAGTCGTTGGGCAATTTTTTTACCGTGCGTGAGGTACTGAAAAAATACCGGCCTGAAATCATCCGTTTCTTTATTCTGACCAGCCATTACCGCAGCCCGTTGAATTATTCGGATGAATCGCTTAATGATGCAAAAGCTGGCTTGGATCGCTTGTACACCGCCTTGCGCGGTGTGGACATTACAGCCGATAGCGCGATTGATGAGGCGTATAAAGTTCGCTTTGAACAGGCGATGGACGATGATTTTAATACCCCGGTTGCGTTGGCGGTGTTGTTCGATTTGGCGCGGGAGCTGAATAAAACTAAGGAAGTTAATCCTCAACAAGCCGGTATTTTGGCGGCCACGCTAAAACAACTTAGCGGTTTGTTGGGCATCGTGCAGGATGATCCCGATGCTTTTCTTAAAGGCCTTGTCGATGCTGAATCCGACGACGAACAGATTGAACAACAAATCCAAAACCGCACAGCCGCCAAAAAGGCCAAAGACTGGGCTTTAGCCGATAAAATCCGCAATGACCTAAAAGGGCAGGGCGTCATACTGGAAGATTCACCTGACGGCAGCACCAGCTGGCGGCGCGAGTAACTGGCTGGCCGCAAAATATAGTTTCAATCCACATTCGACCTCATCTGCCAAATGACTTGTCTTACGACAATCCATCGACAGGTAGAGGTCGGTGGATTGCCTCGCCGTAAACGACGAGGTTACCTGAAAGGGTAACGATGCTAAAGCATCGTTGTCAACGGTTAACAAATCTCCTTGAAGGGAGATTTGTTAACCCAACAAGGAAATTTGATGAAATTTAAGCAAACACCTCAACAATCCAATGGCCGACCCTAACAAACCGCCATCCAACGATTTGGCAAAGAAATCGTTAAATCTAATCAGCGGCTTTCTCGCCAAAAAAATGCGTACCGTTTATTACAGTGCCCGGGAATCCATTGGCGAACATAAGCGCGACATCGTTGTTGCGCATGTTGAGCAGGCTTGTGTCGGCTTGCAGGAAACCCGGGATGAATTTGAAGATGCGCTGGAGCGCTTTAAGACGCTGGTCTGCATCAATGAAACCACGCTGGATCATAAATATAATCTGTTGAACCGGCAGTATCATTTTTGCTGCGCCAAATCCGATGCGGTCAGCGACAGGATCAGGGCGATTACGGAAGTCAGCGAGGCGCTGTTTACGGAATGGGAAAGCGAACTCGACGAATACACTAGCCGAAATTTGCGTGCCCACAGCAAGCAGCAGTTAAAGGCCGCCCGGCAAAATTATGTGCGCTTGATCCGTTCCATGCAACGGGCCGAAGCGAAAATCCAACCGGTGCTGGCCGCTTTTAAAGATCAGGTGTTGTATTTGAAGCATAACCTTAATGCCCAGGCTATCGCGGCATTAAGGCATGAGTTTATTGAAATTGGCATTGATATTTCTCAGCTTATCAATGCCATGGAGCAGACCATCGCCGAGGCAAGTCAGTTTGTCGCGGCTTTAGGCAGCCCAAAAATCACCGGCCAAAAAGCCTTGCCTCGCCGCTGACTTAAAGCTTGTATAAAACGTCGTTGGCTTTATCTTTAGGATCAGCTTTGCCTTTATGGCTATCCTGATCGAGCCTTTCCTTGCCGAATTTGGCGATCATTTCATCCCAGTCGGCATATTGTTCATAACCGGCAAACCCCGAGGTTTTCCGTTGTTGAAAAAGCTCTTTGCCCATTACGATCAGTTCTTCAGGTTTTTGGCCGTCAACCGCGTTAAGAAACTCTTTTTCATCTCGAATTGAATCGCGCAGCATCCAGAATGAGACTTCAAACTCAATACGCGTATCGGGCGGTAGGCGGTTTTTCAATGCATTGACCGAACGATAGGCGGTACGTGTGGTGTGGCCGTTGATTTGTGAACCTTTGCTGCATGCGATTAACGATGTGCAGCAGAGAATGAGCAGAAGAATAGGTAGTTTCTTCATAAAGATAACCTCGAATTAAGTGGGGATGCATGTCATGCTATTTACAGGGGTTGCGCCGGTTATTTATAACGGCAGATCGCCAAACAAAGTAAAATAGCCGGTCATTATAATCCTGAGCTGGCTTTTCATGCTGGAATTTATCCAATTATTAAAACAACGTTATCAGGCGGTTTTAAGCGACCTGTCGGAGCATCCTTACGCTAGCGACGCGGTCAAAACAAGCTATCAGCGGCGGATTGATCAGTTGCTTCTGGCTGAAGCCTTCATCCGCAAAGGGCAGTTGATTGCGGCATCGGAGCAGCCGGTGTTGCATCTCGCGGTGGTGGGGCCGACTCAGGCCGGTAAAAGTTCGCTGAGCAACCTGTTATTAAATAGCCATGTAGCCGGCGTCAGTCCGCTGGCGGGTTATACCGTTCATGCGCAGGGTTTTTGCAATAGCATCAGTATTGGCGATTGTGACGGCCTGCAACGCTATTTCGGCCGTTTTCAGCAGTTGCCGCAAAACCAGCTCAGCAAAGACCGCCACGATTGTTATGCGCTCACCGAAAATACCACGGATTCGGCCTTATTGCCGCCTGGTGTTTTGTGGGACACGCCCGATTTCGATTCGATAGATTCAACCACTTACCGCGAAGGCGTGATCAGGGCAATGGCCTTGGCGGATGTGATTATTCTAGTGGTCAGCAAGGAAAAGTACGCCGATCAGTCGGTGTGGGACATCATGGCGGCTCTTGAGTCACTGCAGCAACCGACGCTTATTTGCCTGAATAAAGTGGTTGAAGGTTCCGAGGCTATCCTGCTCAAATCGTTACAAGATAAATGGCGGCAAGCCAGAGCCGACGCTTTTCCTGAGGTGGTGCCGCTGTATTATCAAAAACCGGGCGGACAGCCGGAGTGGCCTGACGCTAAGCGCCAGCTACTGAAAGCGGTGGCTCATAAAGTAAACCTGAATCAACATGCGCCCCTTGAACAAGCACTATTGAAAAAACATTGGCAAACTTGGCTGGAGCCGGTGCTTGCCGAGCATCAGATGCTTAATGATTGGCTTGAATTGGTTGATTTAATGATGCAGCAGGCGATGGAAAATTATCGGCGCGATTATTTGAACCATCCGCATCATTATGAAACCTTTCAACTAGCGATGACCGAATTGCTGAACTTGATGGAAATACCCGGTTTGGCGCGCCTTTTAACCGGTGCACGTAAAATGCTGACCTGGCCGGTTCGGCAGGTAATGAAGCTAGGGCGGAAAAGGCTGCATATTTCAAACAGCAGCTACGAACTCGCGCTGTTAAACCAAATAGCCGAGCATACGCTAATCCAACTGACCGACAAACTGCTGGACAAGGCCGAGCAAAGTCAGCACAGCCAGTGGTGGCGGCAAGTCAACAGTGGCCTGCGCGGTCAGCGGCAGGCGCTGTTGCAGGATTTCGATGCGGCGGCAAAGCACTATCATTTGTCGTTTCAGCAGGATGTGGAAAGCGCTGCGCACCGTCTGTATCACAAACTGCAGGAACAACCGATGGTGTTAAACAGCTTACGCGCGACCCGGGCGACCGCCGATGCCGCCGTGATTGCCCTGACCTTGCAAATGGGCGGCATCGGTCTGCATGATTTGGTCATCGCCCCGGCAATGCTGAGTTTAACGTCGCTGTTGGCGGAAAGCGCGGTGGGTAGCTATATGCACAAGGTGGAAGCCGAGTTGAAACAAAACCAATTCAACACCGTCAAACAGGCGCTATTTGTCGAGATCCTGCGTGAAAAACTCTTATTAGTGCCCGGACAATTATCGATGAACGGCCATTTTAATATCTCCCCTGACCGGCTCCGTGCGGCAGAGTTACAACTGACAGAAAAGCGCCATGGTTTACGATTACTCTAATTTGCTGGCAACCGCAAAACACTGGGCAGAACAGGCGCAGGCAGCGGGCTGGATTAATGCCGATGCGGCGCAGCCATTAAACGCCATTGATGCCAGAACGCCGGATACCTTGTTTAACCATAACGGTTCCAGGCCGCTGATTGTCGCTTTCATGGGCGGCACCGGCGTCGGTAAAAGCACCTTGCTGAACCGGCTGGCCGGCAAGGCCATCGCCAGAGCCGGTGTCGAGCGGCCCACATCGCGTGAAGTCACCTTATTTCATCATGTGAGCGTGGCGATAAAGCATTTGCCGGAACAACTGCCGCTGGCGCAAATAAAAATCGTTGAACATGACAACGCGGCGCGGAAAAATGTGATCTGGATTGATATGCCCGATTTTGACAGCACCGAGCAAAGCAACAAACACCAGGTGTTGGAATGGTTGCCGCATATCGACGTACTGATTTATGTGGTCAGTCCCGAACGTTACCGGGATGAAAAAGCCTGGCGCTTACTGCTGGCGGAAGGCGGCAAACATGCCTGGTTGTTTGTGCTGAATCAATGGGATAGAGGGCAGAGCGAGCAATATGAAGATTTCAGGCAGCAACTGCATAAAGCCGATTTTGCCGATCCGGTGATTTTCAAAACCGCTTGTACCGAAGGTCTGCAAAGCGATGAATTTTCCGCATTGGAATCGACCATTAGCGCGTTGGCGACCGAGCAACTTATTGGGCAGCTGGAGCAACGCAGCGCCCAAATTAAAAAAGACGAACTCAAACAAAGTCTGCACACTATTGGCGAATCATTGGGTTCTGCTTCGGTTTTTCAACAATTGCCGACACTGTGGCAAGAGCAATGGCAGCGTACTGCCGACGTGCTGCAACAGGGTTTTGCCTGGCCCATCCAGCAATTGGCACGCCACTATGCCGATCATGCCGCCGATTTATTGCATAATCCGGCCGCCAAATACGCTGCAACCGGCGTTAAGTCCAGTTTATGGGACGATTGGGCCGAAGCCCGCTTTGACGATGCGCTGGATGAATTTGTCAGCAATGTCGACCAGTTGGGGCTTCCCGTGTATCCGCTTAAAAAGCAACTGTCCGCGTTACGCGAAAAAGCCCCCAAAATCATCCAGGCACAAAGTGAACTGGCCGCCAGACAAGCCCTGGCAAATCCCGGCAACGCCTTGCAACGCGGTTTTTTAAAGTTCATGCGTCTTTGTGAAATTATCCTCCCGCTTGCTGCCATTTGCTGGGTCGGCTATCAGGTTTTTAGCGGCTATTACACCAGTAACACGTCTAACGTAAATTATCTGGGCGTCGATTTTGCGGTACACAGCAGCCTGTTAATCGCCATCACCTGGCTGACGCCGTTTTTCATCTTGAAAAAATTAAAACCGTCATTAGAAAAAAGCGCATTAAAAGGCTTAAATAAAGGCTTAAATAGCGCTATCAGAAGCATCAATGGCGATATGTTGCAGCTTATTGAAAACGTTGGCAATCAACATGCCGAGCAAATCAAACAACTAGCCGGAATTATTGAACGTTGCGGCGTTATCGACCGGCAAACATCAATAGACAGCGACAGCCCACTGACCCGGATGTTGGTTGATTAAGCATTCGGCCTGCTTTCTGCGCTGTGCGCCAGGGTAGCTCCAAATCCTCGCCAACACTGGCATAAAAAAATAATTGTACAATTTTTATCCAGTTAAATTAGAATACGCAACACGGGGGGGGCGACATGGCTTCGACGTGGGTAGCGAAACCTAGAGTGCATGCCGAGGACAGTACACCTCGTAAAATCTACTGAAACTAAAGTATTCGCAAATGACGAAAACTACTCAATGGCTTTAGCTGCTTAATAACAGCACCATTCCTTTGACCATCTGTGCTTATGCGGGTGGAGTTTTTAGTACCTTTTAGGTATGAGAGGCGCTCAGAGGTCATCTACATAAGATCGCGCTGAAGTCTGTCCGGTATGGATGCGCTAAAACCTTACGGAATCGCTGGTGATTTTCTTGGCCCGACGGGTAGTCACTGGTTAAATCAAAGCGCGGGATAAGCATGTAGACCTTGTGGCGGAGTACTTGCGGACGCGGGTTCAATTCCCGCCGCCTCCACCATCTAACTTGTTGATATTTAAACAAAATATTAACTAACTGTATGAAATTGGCTGTGGCATTGGCTGTTAATGGCTGAGCCACCTCCTTTTTTACGGCCCTATATGTGTGGGTTTGCCAATAATTGACACAGTAAAATTCTGTTTATTATTTAATACATTGATTTTTAATTGATTTATTTTCAATTTATGGCGCCTGTGATTTTAATCAAAACGTAAACAATCACATTAAACTATTGATTAGCAAAGAAAAATTAATCTTATTTGCATCAATTATTGGGTAAAGCTTGCTGTTCGTTTTTTCCAGAACCGCCATTTCTTTTTAAATTCAACCCAGGCAAATAATTTTGGCTCTTACTGGATTCTAGGGAGCTAGCTTATAATCAACTCCAGCAGCGAACTTAATAAAGCTTTGCCGCGTTTTTTTGCGTTATGCACAAACTCAAAAAATCCCAAATAAAGTGGCAAATAAGTTTGAGAAATGCCGCGATGAGCGCGTAGCCAGGAACGCAGCAGTGACCAAAAACCTTCCATCGTGTTGACATGAACTTCATAAAAACCATCACCATCCTCATCGCGGGCATATTCGCCGGCGCCATGACAAACGCTTTTTCGTGAATAACCCCATTGTTCCAAACGGTCGTAAATAGCATATTCATCGGTATAAATCAGCGTTCCAGGCGCTATCGTGCTTTGAATGAAAGGCTTGATCGTGACTTGCTGGACATTTTCCAGCATGTGGATGACCACTTGGCCACCGCGCTGGATCATGCCAAAGATCGGCGGCTTTTCTTTTTCCAAGGTACCCCGCCCCCCGCGCTCCTTTTAACCGGTTTCGCCGACTCTTCCGGCCTTTTTTCTTAACGGCATCGGGTTGGCCTTTATGGCCGACAACAACATAGACTTCATCACATTCGACTTCGCCTTCCAGAATAACCGCTGGTTTTTTGGCGACAATGCCGGAACGTAATTGTTGGGTCATTTGCTGGACATCATCTTCCGCGAATCCAACTCATGGGCGATTTGCGTATTT
>JAUXXQ010000079.1 GCA_030684815.1 Methylobacter sp.
CGCTGAGCTTATCAGTAACTGTTACGAGCTCCAGCGTGAGTTATTTAATACTGTGGTAGCAAATTCTATCGCGACACTCATGCCTGAAATAAAAAATCTCAATCCACAATTTAGGCATTCCGTCAATGCGTAAGTCCTAAACAATCAACTCTCCGTCGTAACTCTTTGCCCGGTTTAAAAAAAGGTATATAGCGGGCTGGCAGGTTTAATTTTCCCCCGGTTCTGGGGTCTCGTCCTATGTGGGGGATGTGGTAATGTAAGGCGAAACTGCCAAAGCCCCGGATTTCTATCCTGTCGTTGGCTGTCAGTGCCGCACTCATTAGTTCGAACATGCAGTTGACTGCGAATTCCACTTCTTTGCGCTCTAAATGCGGCTGTTTTTTAGTCAAAATATCGATGAGTTCTGATTTATTCATATTGGTTCCTGTTGCTTAATTTAAGCCATTTTTGAGGGTTGGGTGCGTGATATGCCCTATTTTTTATGTGATATGCCGCAGTGAGTGAATCAAATGGTTTGGCTGGTTGTAGGCGCGATAAGGCTTCCGCTTGTTTTTATAATGCAAACTTAAATATTAAGCATATTTCGTGCCATTTTGCGCGTCATATTGTCACGCGGCAATCTGCCACATTTTCAACCTCGACGTTGGTGGTTAAACTGTATGCAACTCTTGTGTCACTTCCATCTAGAGTTTTAGTGTCCTTCCTCTGTTTGCGGCCGGCAGTGCCGGCCGCGTTTTTTTAGCCTGCAAGCCTGCAAGGTGGAGTCATGAAACGGAATTACCAAGCTGATACATCCTATGTCATTAACGATCGGGATTTGATCAGGCAAATCGCTTTTCACGAGGCAGGCCACGCTGCCGCCATTTATCTTTATAACAAACAAAAACAGCTGCCGCCGGTGCATTTTCAAATCACCATTAAGACGTTGGATGGTCAGAAGGACAGCCTTTTAAATGCGTGTTCATCGGCGCGTTTTGCCGCCGTTATAGAAGGCGGGCGGCTTATTCATAGCTTGCCGGTTGCGTTGATTGAAAGTGCCAGTTATTTTTCTGCTGTTGAGCAAGATGCGTATCAGGCGGCTTTTGAAGCGGATATGGTCAATTTTCTGGTCGGCCCTTTAGCGGAAGCTAAGCATGTGGCGCTTCGTGATGATGAGTTGTTTAATAATAACCTTATTAATATCAACGCTTTGCATAATTATGGCGGGACGTCTGACCTTAACAAGGTTTATGACTATTTGGAGACTTTTATTGCCGACAGAGCCCAATACGAAGAAAAGATGGCTGAGTTGTTTAGGCGGGCTTTCCAGTTCATAAGTTCATCTGCCCACTGGCAGGCCATTGAATGCTTGGCGGCTTATATTGTAAATAATAAAGAAAATACAATTAGTTGCGAAGAGGCTATTGCAGTGATGGATGCGAGCAGTGTGTTGAGGCGGCCGAATTTGATGGGCATATAATCCAATAAATGAAGTTAATGTGAAGTTAAAAGGCAAAGGGGGGTAGGTGATTTTTCACCTTTCGCCCTTTGCCTTTTGTGTTTTTAAATCAGCGCCATCTAATGCCCCTTTCATTTCCCTTTGCCCTTGTGTCTTAGCCTTTTGCAAATATTTACGATAGAATATTAAAAACCAACGGGTATTTTATCTGTTGTTGAAAGTTCAAGTAATCACTATGGAGTGAAGTTATGTCCTGGAACGAGCCTGGCGGCGATAAGAAAGATCCTTGGAGTGGTCGTGGTGACCAAAATCCACCTGATTTAGATGAGGCAATACGTTCATTGCAGGAGAAATTAGGTGGATTTTTTGGTGGTGGTGGACAAGGTGCTGATGGCCGCTCATCGGGAGTGCCGCCATTAAAAAGCCTGGGGTTTCTTGTCGTCGGCGCTGCGGTCTTGTGGGGGTTAAGTGGATTTTATATTGTTGATGAAGGTACGCATGGTGTCGAAACCCGCTTCGGCAAATATGTTGGGACCACTCAAGCCGGTTTGAACTGGCATCTGCCGGCACCCATCGAACGGGCTGATATCGTTGATGTTAAGCAGCAACGTTATATTGAGGTGGGTTACCGTAGCGGAGGCCGTGAACAGGCGCTTGGTTCGGTACCCAAAGAAGCGCTCATGTTAACTAAAGATGAAAATATCGTTGATGTCCGGTTGGCGGTGCAGTATCAAGTTAAAGATGCAAAAGATTTTATTTTTAACATCGCTAATCCGGCGGCAACATTGAAACAAGTCACTGAAAGCGCGCAACGCGGTGTGGTCGGCAGTAGCACCATGGACTTTGTGCTGACTGAAGGCCGCAGTGAAATTGTGGCTCAAATTAGAAAGGAAATTCAAGATGTTGTGGACAGTTATAAGTCCGGCATTCAGATTACTAGTGTGAATCTCCAGGATGCGCAACCACCCGAGCAGGTGCAAAATGCATTTGAGGACGCCATTAAGGCGCGTGAAGACGAACAACGGTTAATTAATGAGGCGGAAGCTTATTCTAATGACGTTGTGCCGAAAGCGCGTGGTGCGGCCGCAAGAAAATTACAGGAAGCCGAAGGTTATAAGGAGCAGGTTATTGCCCGGGCAGAAGGTGAGTCCAGTCGTTTTTCAAAGCTGTTGGCCGAATATGCTAAAGCGCCGGATGTAACCCGAAAACGTCTCTATATTGAATCGATAGAATCGGTCTTGGCTGAAACCAATACGGTGATGGTCGATGTGAAGGGCGGTAATAATATGCTTTATTTGCCATTGGATAAAATGATTCAGCATCAGCCAACGCCTCAACCGGCAAACGTTCCCCAAGGCGCCGTAGGTCAACCTTATCAAACGGGGATTGAACCGCAATCGCAGTCTGTTGGGCGAACTTCAACGCGCGGCCGTGACACAAGGGGACGATAATGATACAGAATAAAATATTGGTAGGTTTGGCGGCAGTGTTGTTTGCCGGCATGATGTGTGTGTTTACGGTTAGCGAAACAGAAAGGGTCATTAAGTTTCGTTTAGGCGAGATTATAAAAAGCGATTACGAAGCCGGATTGCACTTTAAATTGCCGTTTATCAACAATGTTAAAAAGTTTGATAAGCGCATTCAGACGATGGATGCGAAGCCTGAGCGTTTTTTAACGGCGGAAAAGAAGAATGTTATTGTCGACTCTTTTGTTAAATGGCGTATCGGCGATGTAAACACCTTTTATACGGTGGTTGCCGGTGATATAAATCAGGCTAATTTGCGTTTGGACCAAATTGTTAAGGATGCTTTTCGGGGGGAATTCGGTAAGCGAAATATCAAGCAATTAGTTTCAACCGACCGTCAGGCTATACGTGAAATATTGATTAAAAATGCGAAACCGCTTGCGGCTGACTTAGGTATGGACATTATTGATGTCCAGGTGATGCGGATTGACTTGCCGGAAGAGGTCAGCAGTTCCGTGTTCCGCAGGATGGAAGCGGAACGCGAACGGGTTGCCCGCGAGTTCCGCTCGCAAGGCGCGGAAGCGGCGGAAAGGATTCGTGCGGATGCCGACAGGCAAGGCGTCGTGACCATGGCAAATGCGTTTCGTGATGCAGAAAAACTGCGCGGTGAAGGCGATGCAAAATCGGCGGAAATTTATGCCCAAGCTTATGGTGCCGATGCTGAGTTTTTCGCTTTTTATCGTAGTTTGAGCGCTTATAAGAAGACTTTTGGCAGTTCAAGCATGATGGTGCTTGATCCTGATTCCGATTTCTTTAAATATTTCAAACAGCAAAAATAGTTAACATCAGATTCCCGCTTTTTACGGCGGGGAACCCATAACCAACGCTCCGCTTGCGGGGCGTTTTGTTTGAGTGGACATATAAAAATGCAACAAAAAGACTCTTGGCTTTTGCCGGACGGCATAGAAGAGATTTTGCCGGAAGAGGCTAGGCAGCTTGAAAGCTTGCGCCGTAAGATACTGGATACGTTCGCTTGCTGGGGCTATGAGTTGGTTATTCCGCCATTCATTGATTACTTGGATTCCTTGTTGACCGGTTCCGGGTATGATTTGGAGCTGCAAACTTTTAAGCTGACCGATCAGGTTAGTGGTGAAATGCTGGGGGTGAGGTCGGATATGACGCCGCAAGTTGCCAGGATTGATGCACATAATCTAAACGCAGAATGGCCGACACGCCTTTGCTATGCGGGCACTATTTTGCACACCAAAGGCGATCCGCTGGAAAAAACCAGAAGCCCGATGCAGATAGGCGCCGAACTTTATGGCCATGCCGGCAAGGAAAGCGATGTTGAAGTTATCCGTTTGATGCTGGAAATGCTGGCGATGTCGGGCTTGCAAAATGTACATCTTGATTTGGGTCATGTCGGCATTTATCGTGCACTATCAAGGCAAGCAGGGTTGGACGATGCGCAGGAAGCCGAGTTGTTTGATGTGTTGCAGCGCAAAGCCAGGCCAGAGTTGCAGGTGTTGATGGCCGGTTACTGCATTAATGATGAACTAAAAGCCATGTTCTTGAAACTGCCGCAATTGAATGGCGGGAAGGACACTATTGCCAAAGCCAGAGAGGCTTTGCAGGCGGCTAATGGCGAAGTCAAAGAAGCGTTGGCTGCTTTGGAGGCCATTGCCGAACAATTGGCGCTGTGTTTTCCTGCGTTACCGATCAGTTTCGATTTGGCCGAATTGCGTGGCTATCATTATCATACCGGCGTGGTTTTTGCCGCTTTCGTACCGTCGGTTGGCCGGGAAATTGCTCGCGGCGGCCGCTATGACAATATCGGCGCCATCTTTGGCCGCGCGCGTGCCGCAACTGGCTTTAGTGCAGACTTGAAAGTATTGTCGGCACTCGGCAAATCAGCCTATCAGAAACAAGCGCAAACTCTGATTTTTGCGCCTTCTGAGAGCGATGTGGCATTGCATGAAAAAATCAGGGATTTACGTGCCGGAGGGTGCGCAGTCGTCCAACAATTACCGGGGCAAACCGGTACGCCAGAAGAACTTGGCTGTACCGCCGTGTTGGCATCAGACCATCAAAACTGGGTCGTTAGACCCTTAGCAAGCTTGGAATAATTTAATTATGGGAAAAAATGTCGTAGTCATCGGTACCCAATGGGGCGATGAAGGAAAAGGTAAGCTGGTTGATTTGTTAACCGAGCAGGCGGAAGCTGTCATCCGTTTTCAGGGCGGTCACAATGCGGGGCATACGTTGGTTATTCAGGGAGAAAAGACGGTTCTGCATCTTATTCCGTCCGGTATCCTGAGAGAAAGCGTCCAGTGCATGATAGGCAATGGCGTGGTGTTGTCGCCCAATGCCTTGTTAGAGGAAATTGAAATCCTGGAAAAAGCCGGCATTTCGGTCAGAAATAGATTGTTGATCAGCGAAGCTTGTACGTTGATATTGCCGGTGCATGTCGCGATTGATAAGGCGCGTGAAATAGCGCGCGGCAACAAGGCGATTGGCACAACTGGGCGCGGTATCGGGCCTGCCTACGAAGACAAGGCGGCGCGTCGGGGTTTGAGGGCAGGGGACTTTTTAAATCCTGCGCTGTTTGCCGAACGTTTTAAAGAATTGGTCGAATACCACAACTTCATGCTGACCCATTACTACCATACTGATCCTATCGATTATGAAACCGGACTTGAAGAAGCGCTAAAGCTGGGCGAACAAATCAAGCCGATGTTGACCGATGTCAGCGAGGTTTTGTACAAATTGCAGGATCAAGGCAAAAACCTGTTGTTTGAAGGCGCACAAGGCGCGCTGCTGGACATAGACCATGGCACTTTTCCGTATGTGACTTCGTCCAGCACCACGGCGGGCGGCGCGGCTACCGGCACCGGCATTGGGCCACTTGATCTTGATTATGTATTGGGCATCACCAAAGCCTATTCAACGCGGGTAGGCAACGGCCCGTTCCCGACTGAATTGCATGATGCGAATGGTGATCATTTGGGTACAGTAGGTCATGAGTTTGGCGCCACCACTGGGCGCAAACGTCGTACCGGCTGGTTTGATGCGGTCGCAATGCGAAAATCGGCAAAAATGAACAGCCTCAGCGGCATTTGTCTAACCAAGCTTGATGTGTTGGATGGATTGGAAAAAGTCGGCATTTGCACGGCTTATCGGCTTAACGGCGTTGTTACTGAAACTGCGCCTTTAGGTGCCGATCAATATCAAGAATGTCACGCAATTATTGAAGACATGCCGGGCTGGACAGGAACCACTGCCGGCGTCACCGATTACGATGCGCTGCCGGAAAACGCCAAGGCTTACATCAAGCGGATTGAAGAACTGGTTGGCGTCAAAATTGCGATCCTGTCAACCGGCCCCGATAGGGACGAAACAATTATCCTGGAACACCCGTTCGCTTGAACGGTTGCTGCCTAATAAGTTGGAGATAACATCATGGCTGAAACTGTAGATGAATTGACGGTAACATACGAAGACGGCGGCATTGAGACAGTTAAGGAGCTGGACAAAAAAGTGCTGACCAAAGGCGCCTGGGCGACAATTATGTACCGTTATCAAGATTGGAACCGCACTAAAGAAGAATATGGCCCGGATAAATACACCATTCGCCGCTACCAAAAGCAAAATGGCGAGTACAAGCAAAAATCGAAATTTAATATTTCCAGTAAAGATCAGGCGAAAGCCATTATCGAAGCACTGGAAGAGTGGGTTAAACTGGATTGATTGTACCTGTTGCAGAAATAAATAAAGTTTTTTGCCGTTAGCATAATTGTTTTCCGCTAACGGCATCATAAATTGCGGTTTCCTGTCCGAGCCTGCCGACTCTGCGCCGTGTACGATAAAAATATCGGCGCCAGCAAAGGTTTTTAATAGTTTTCTTGATGCTTTGATGTCCGGGTGGGGCTTAGTTAGCGCTGCTTGAAGCCAACGGATCACCTAAATCGTAAGCTATCGGCCACTCTCACCGCCAGTGATTGCTGGACGTCGGTCAGTCATATCGGTGAGCCTATAATATCCACTTAGGAACGTGCATGTTTTAACTTGGGCCTTTTCCGCAAACCAAGATACCAAAAAATGAGTAAAATAAGCACCTATTCCAACCCTACAAAAAACCGAGATGACAACAGCAGCGTATTTTGGCCAAGCCGAGCGACAATCTATTAACGAGAGCCACTTATCTGATTT
>JAUXXQ010000085.1 GCA_030684815.1 Methylobacter sp.
AAAGTATAAATTTGACCGCGCTGACGAAGACACCTGGTTTTATGGGGGCGTGTTGAATTTGCGCCAATGGTCGGAATTTATCACCCTCCAGCCGTATTTTATCGGCCGCAAGCAAAATGGCGATCCGGCCAATGCCATTGCTGCCAACCGCAAGGCCGATATTGACATTTATGCGCCGGGTTTACGGGTTTACGGCGTGTTCGGCGACAGCGGCTTTGATTTCGATGCCGACATCAACAAACAATTCGGCCGCTCCGGTTCGCTATCGGGCACAAAACAGACCTTGCGCCAACATGATGCCTTGGCCTACTCGCTGGAAGCCGGTTACAGCTTCGACCATGATTGGAAGCCACGCGCCAGCGTGTATTACGGCTATGGCACCGGCGACAAAAATGCCAACGATAATATGAACCAGCGCTTCGATGCCTTTTACGGCTTCAACCAACCGTGGTCGCGCGACGATTATTTTTCCTGGGATAACATCCATGCGCCCAAAGCCCGGCTGGAATTCACCCCGTACAAAGATGTGCGCATCGACACCGGTTATAACGCCTTCTGGCTGGAAAATGAAACCTCGCCCTGGAACCGTGCCAATTTGCGGGATGCAACAGGTAAAAGCGGCAATTTTCTGGGGCACGAGTTCGACATCCGCCTGCGCCATAAGCTGAACCGCTATGCCGATTGGAGCCTGAGTTACGCCCGTTTTGAGCCGGGCAGTTTTACCCGTGCACTGGCGAAAGAGACCGGCCCTTTTTCCTCGGAGGCGGGCAATTTTTTCTATTTTGAAGTGTCGTTAAATGCGTTTGGCGATGGCAAACCTAAACAAAAGTAAAGGCAGGAATGCCTCTCTAAAGCTTTGACAGAGGCTGGTTTTAGCCGCAAAAGTACACGACTTCGATTAGTCGCGACGTAGGCGTCGCTCCCGCGCCATTTTCGAACAGTCGAGCTAATACACGTTATTTAATTTTTACCCCGGCGCCCCGCGCTACATTATTTAACTTTTGGAGAATATTATGTTATCTGGCCGTTTTTTTCGCCCTCTTATCGCCGCATGGCTGGTTTCGCTTGCACCCACTCTCAGCGCCGCAACCACTCTGGCCGCCGTTGCCTCGGATTTCACCAAACCGATGAACGAAATCGCCATCGAGTTCCAAAAAGCCACAGGGCACGAAGCCAAGCTGTCGTTCGGCTCGTCCGGCAAGGCGTTCGCGCAAATCCAAAGCGGCGCGCCGTTCGACGTGTATTTGTCAGCCAGCGAAAAATACCCGCTGGAACTGGAAAAATCCGGCCATGCCGTGCCCGACAGCCATTTTATTTACGCTATCGGCAAACTGGTGTTGTGGTCGGCGACACCCGATTATGTTGACGGCCAGGGGGAAATCCTGAAAACCGGCACGTTCAAACACATTGCCTTGGCCGACCCCAGCCATGCACCCTACGGCGTGGTAGCGGAACAGGTAATGGAAAGCCTGGGCGTGCTGGACAAGCTGCGCCCCTTGTTCGTCATGGGCGAAAACATCTCGCAAACCTACCAGTTCGTCAGCACCGGCAATGCCGAGCTGGGATTTGTGGGGCTGGCGCAAGTTATTGATGTGAATAGCGGAAAAATCGGCAGCGGTTCGGGCTGGATCATACCGGACAATTTGCACAGCCCATTCCGGCAAATGGCGGTATTGCTGAGAACCGGCGCGGAAAACCCGGCAGCCCTGGCCTTGGTGGATTTTTTGAAATCGCCGACGGCGTTGGCAATCATCGAAAAATACGGCTTCGGCTTGCCGAAATAACCTGGGAGGCAGGCCATGTTAAATGCCAGCGATCTCGGCGCACTCTATTTGACCTTTAAGGTCGCCAGCATTGCCACCTTACTGTTGCTGCTGCTTGGCACCCCGCTGGCCTGGTGGCTGGCGCGCACCCGTTCGCACTGGAAAGGCGTCATCAATGCCGTCGTCGCGCTGCCGCTGGTGCTGCCGCCGACCGTGCTGGGCTTTTATCTGCTGGTGCTGATGGGGCCGGCTGGAGTGGTCGGAAAATTCACCAGTTCGCTGGGTTTTGGCACCCTGCCGTTCACCTTCACCGGCTTGATTGTCGCCTCGGTGTTGTATTCCCTGCCGTTTGTGGTGCAACCCTTGCAGGCGGCCTTTACCTCTATCGGCGAGCAGCCACTGGAAGCGGCGGCCACCTTGCGCGCCGGGCCGTTGGATACTTTTTTCAGCGTGGTCGTGCCGCTGGCCAAACCGGGATTTTTAACCGCAGGCATTCTGGGCTTTACCCATACCGTCGGCGAATTCGGCGTGGTGCTGATGGTCGGCGGCAACATTCCCGACAGGACCCGCGTGGTGTCGGTGCAAATTTATAACCATGTTGAAGCGCTGGAATACACCCAGGCGCACTGGCTGGCCGGCATCCTGGTGCTGTTTTCGTTTAGCGTGCTGCTGGTGCTGTACACCGTGTTAAAAACACAACCTGTTGCGCATCCGCTTAAATAATCGACACTTTATTAAGCGATAGACATGGAACACGGATCGCACGGATTAGACGGATTGTCATTTATCGTCTGCCCGCACTTCAAAGCAAGCTTTGAACTCCGGCGACTGGTTTGTTGGAGTCCAAAGCTTGCTTTGGCCGTTTCATAGACATTTCTATCAGTAGAATCCGCCAAATAATATTATGACCACCCTACTAGCCCGCTTCCGACTCGATTACGGCGACTTTAAACTGGACGTCGATTTAAAACTGCCAGGCACCGGCATTACCGTGTTGTTCGGCCATTCCGGTTCCGGCAAAACTACGCTGCTGCGCTGTATCGCCGGCCTCCAACACGCGCCGCAAGGTTTGCTTGAAATTAACGGCCAACGCTGGCAAGACAGCGAACACGGCCTGTTTTTGCCCACTTATAAACGCCCCTTGGGCTATGTGTTCCAGGAAGCCAACCTGTTTCCGCATTTGACGGTGCGGGGCAACCTGCACTACGGCCTGAAGCGGATCAAACAAAATTCGGGCACGGTCAAACTGGAACAGGCCGTTGAACTGCTGGGCATCGGCCATTTACTGGAACGCCTGCCCGGAAACTTGTCCGGCGGCGAACGCCAGCGGGTCGCGATTGCCCGCGCCTTGGCGCTGAACCCGGACATCCTGCTGATGGACGAACCGCTGGCTTCTCTCGATTTCAAGCGCAAACAGGAAATCCTGCCGTTTTTAAGCCGCCTGCATCAGCAGTTGGATATTCCGGTGCTGTATGTTACCCATTCCCAGCAGGAAGTCGCGCAACTGGCCGACACGCTGGTGATCATGGAAGACGGCCGGGCGCTGGCTTCGGGGCCGTTGGCCGAAACCCAAAGCCGCCTTGATGTGCCGCTGGCGCAAGAGCGGGAAGCCGCCACGGTTTGGCAGGTGAGCGTCACCGAACATGAAACCGACTACCATCTGACCCGCGTCGAATTTGCCGGAGGCTCGCTGAGTCTGCCGGCGGTCGATACAACGGTCGGCACAGCATTACGGGTACAGATTTACGCCCGTGACGTCAGTATCGCGCTTGAAGCGCCGACCGCCACCAGCATACTCAACGTGCTGCCCGCGACTGTCACCGGCATCGCCGATGGCCGCGACAGCCAGAGCATAATAAGGTTGCAGGTCGGCGACCAGGCGCTGCTGGCGCACATCACCCGCAAATCGGCACTGTTGCTGGGTTTGCAGATCGGCATGGCGGTTTATGTGCAGATCAAGGGGACATCGCTATTAAATTAATCAACATCTGGAGATTCATCATGAAAGCAAGCGCACGCAATCAATTTACCGGCACCGTCAGCCAAATCATTATCGGTGCAGTCAATGCCGAAGTTCATCTCAGCTTGAAAGGCGGCGAAACCCTCATCGCCTCGATTACCAGGGAATCCCTCGAAACGCTGGCAATCAAGACCGGCATGGCAGTCATTGCCTTGGTCAAAGCCCCGCAAATCATCATCGTCACCGATTTCGGCGGCTACCGGCTGTCGGCGCGCAACCAGCTGCAAGGCACAGTAACCCAGGTCAAGCCCGGCGCAGTCAACGCCGAAGTCGATATCGAGTTAAAAGGCGGCGAACAGGTTGTCGCCACCGTCACCAACGACAGCATCGAAGCCTTGGGGTTGAAAAAAGGCCAGCCCGCCACGGCGGTATTTAAGGCCGGCGTGGTGATTCTGGCTGTTGCAGGCGGCGGATTCAACTCCGAAGTGCAATCTTAGTACTCAAGCCTTTTCCGAGAAATAAGGCGATTTCCTAAAAAGAGCATACCAAAAATTGTCTATGACCATCACTCATCATATATTGCAATCCTCTGGTGTTTCAAATAGTCAATGAACAACTTGTGTGTCAAAGATGGGTGATCATCAAAGGCTATTATTTCTCGGAAATCGCCTTATTCAGTTTTTACAACACCGTCAAATGATCCCCGCTCTCGGTATGCACCAAATCGCCGCTACGTTGCAACACAAAATAACCGCGCCGTAACGCTTCCTTTTTCGCATCATCATTGATATGGAATGACGCAATGGCGCCGTATTGCTTGTAGTTTTTGTAAATAGGAAACAGCTTCTTAAACTTCCTATCCAGCTTGTCCAAATCGTTTTCATGGGCTTTATATTTGACCTCAACAATGCCGATGGCATCGCCATTAGTCATCATCAAACCGTACTCCTCCTGAATCTGCCCCCGGTGCTTTTCCATGCCCTTGACCACATCATCAAAGCAAATAGAACTTAAGCGATTGTCTTTTATCAGGCTTTGAAAAAAGAACTCTTCCGCAACATTGCCTTGGTTTTGCCCAATATTACCCAGCGTAATCCCCATGCGATCCAGCTTTTCCGTCAACCGCTTATCGTTACGGCTCATTTGCTCATCAGTGGCCCTTTGGGCTTCATGCAGATTTTTTACTGTCAACAGCAAGACTTGCAACCAAAGCCTTTAACTCGATGTTCAAGTTTTTTAGCTTGACTGAGACGAGCCTAGGTAAATCAAGGCTCTTTCGTCAATGTATTCAGGCGTCAAATCATAGTACTTATGGCTGTAAAGCCTGATTTGGCAAGATTCTTAAAAGTCAACAATTAAAAACTTGAACATCGAGTTTAATTCATCATCAGTCATCTTTATTCCCCATTCAGGCTTTTGCAGCTTTTCAAATTTGCTGTAAGGTGACAACTATTCTGACACAGGGGCCCCGCGTGAAAGGTAATGTGTTTGGTTATGCCTTTCTTTCCGTTGTTTTACCGCTTCATTTTCCTATACAGAAACTGGAAAATATTTTCCCCAACAGATCATCGGGGGTGAATTTTCCGGTAATTTCGGCAAGGCTGTTTTGGGCTTGTCTTAAATCTTCGGCGACCAGTTCCCCGGCTTGGGTTGTGGTCAATTGTCTTAAGGCGCTGTCGATAAATTCATGGCCTTTGTTTAAGGCTTCAATGTGCCGCCTTCGGGCAATGAACACGTTGTCGGTGGCTTCGTTAAATCCGACGCTGTGTTTCAGGTGCTGTTTTAACAGTTCCATGCCGTCGCCGGTTTTTATTGACAGGTGGATTTCGCTGCCAAGTTCGGTTTGTTTGATTGTTGGCTCTAATCCGAGCAAGTCTATTTTGTTGTAGATTCGGGTGATGTTACTGCCGGTGGGCAGGGTTTTTAACAACTCATCTATTTCGGGTTCCCGTGCGTCAATCAGTAACAAGATTTTATCGGCGTTTTTGATTTCTTGGTGCGCCCGGCGGATGCCTTCTTGTTCGATGGCGTTGTCGCTTTCGCGAAGGCCGGCGGTGTCGATGATATGCAAGGGCATGCCGTCGAGTTGGATGCGCTCTTTTAATACGTCACGGGTGGTTCCGGCGATGTCGGTGACTATCGCGGCATCATGTCCGGCGAGGGCGTTGAGCAGGCTGGATTTTCCGGCGTTGGGTTTTCCGGCCAGAACGACGGTCATGCCGTCACGCAGCAGGCGGCCTTGTTGTGCGGTTTTCTGGATGTGTTCGAGACGTTGCTGTAGGTTGACGATGCGGTTTTCGACCACACCGTCGGTCAGAAAATCGATTTCTTCATCGACAAAATCAATGGCGGCTTCGACGTAAATTCTAAGCTCGGTGAGTTCTTCAACCAGTTCGTTGACTTGTACTGAAAACACGCCCTGCATTGATTTTTGTGCGGAACGGACGGATTGTTCGGTGCTGCTTTCTATTAAATCGGCGACAGCTTCTGCTTGGGCTAAATCAAGTTTGCCATTTAAAAAAGCGCGTTCGGTAAATTCGCCGGGGTTGGCTAAACGTGCGCCTAAGGCTAAGACGCGCCGTAACAGCATATCCAATACCACTGCACCGCCGTGGCCTTGGAGTTCGAGGATATGTTCGCCGGTGTAGGAGGCGGGGGCGGGGAAATAAAGGCTGATGCCTGAGTCGATGACTGTGCCGTCATCATCGCTAAATGATGAATAGTGGGCTAGCCTAGGCGTTAATGCTTTATTAGTGAGTTGTTGGGCGATTTCGGGAACTAAGGCTCCCGAAATGCGGATGATACCCACACCGCCGTTCCCTGGCGGTGTCGCAATGGCTGCAATGGTATCCAGATAAGCAATAGCCACGTCAATCCAAGTTTAAGACATTTTAGCGATTTGCTTGGTGATATAGGACTGCTGAATGATCGACAAGGTGTTGTTGACCACCCAATATAAAACCAGACCGGACGGGAAAAACAGGAAGAAGATGGTGAAAACTATCGGGAACATCTTCATGACTTTAGCCTGTATCGGATCAATCGGCGCTGGGTTTAAGCTTTGCTGAATTTTCATGGTGATGCCCATGATGACCGGCAATACATAAAACGGGTCTTGTGATGACAAGTCCTGTATCCACAACATAAACGGTGCATGACGGAACTCAACGGTTTCGCTGAGCACCCAGTATAGGCACATAAACACGGGAATCTGCACCAAGATGGGCAGACAGCCGCCCAAGGGGTTGACCTTTTCCTTTTTATACAGCGCCATCATTTCGGTGTTAAAACGCGGCCTGTCATCGGCAAAACGCTCTTGCATTTCTTTCAAGCGCGGTTGGATTTTGCGCATTTTAGCCATTGATTTGTAGCTGGATTGCGACAAAGGGAAAAACAGCAATTTAATGCAAAAGGTTACGCCGATAATGGCAACGCCCCAGTTCCCGACGGCATTATAGATTTGGTTCAATACCCAATAAATGGGTTTGCCGATGAAGGTTAAGAAGCTGTAATCAACGGTCAATTCGAGACCATGTGCGGTTTCTTCCATCATGGGCTGAACTTTGGGGCCTGCAAATAATTTGGCGACAAATTGTGCCGACGAATTGGCATTAACCGTTATCGGTGGTGAATAAGTGCCGATGACGTAACGGTTGTCACTTAGCGATTTGGTGTAGAAATGATTGTCTTGATCGGCAGGCGGAACCCAGGCGGAAGCAAAATAATGCTGCACCATCGCGGCCCAGCCACCTTGGGTTGCAACATCGAGATTTTCGTCAACCATATCGTCATAACTGATTTTTTGATATTTGTTCTTTTCGGTATAGATGACGCCGCCGGCATAGGCTCTCATGCCGCCAGTCAACATGCCGCCGCTACTGCTTGTGGTATCAGGAACTCTGAGCAGTTGGCTATATTGTCTGCCGGACCAATCCGTTGACGACTCGTTTTTTACTTTTTGTTCGAGTGTTATTTCATAACTGCCGCGCTTGAAAGTAAATGATTTGGTAATGGTCATGCCGTTGTCTGTCCATGTTAAAGGGACTGTCAGGCTGTCTTGACCGGGTTTTAGTTGGTAATCGTCCTGTTCACTGCTGAATACGGTATGGTGGGTTGGCACCGCAGCAAAACCGCTGTCGGCAATCAGGCCGCTTTGTGCAACAAATAATTTTTCTTGGTTGCTATCGAATAATCGTACCGGCGAGGTATTTTTTTCTGCGGGTTCTAAACCAATCAGTGCGCGTAAGCTGTTTACCGCAGTGTTTGATTTTTCTTGCGGATACTCCAGTAAATCCAAATTTTGGATGGTGCCCCCTTTAGTATCGATTTCAAGTGCCAGCACATCAGTTGTAATACGGATGACATGGGCTGAAGACACGGTCGCTAAGGGGACTTCGGTGATATTTTGTTGCTCTGCTTGAGCGGATACGCCAGCAGCGACCGGTAGGTCTTCTTTAGTATTAGCAGCAACCGAATCTGCAGCAGCGGCAATTTCAGGTTTTGGGCCATAATCCTGTTGCCAGGCTTGTTGCAGCATAAAAACAAGCATGAAAAAAGTAACGACGAGTATAAATCTTATATTATCCATTCTTATTACCAAATTTTTCTGGAACGGGATCGATGCCACCTTCATGGAACGGGTGGCATTTTAATAATCTTTTGAGGGTGAGATAGGAGCCGATAATGGCACCGTGGAGCTGAAGGGCTTCTAGGGAATAACTTGAACAGCTTGGATAAAAACGACAGCGGCTTCCAAGCAGAGGGCTAATAAAGTATCGGTAGAACTTTATAATTGCTATGAGCATGAATTGCATCGGGATACCAGTCTAAGCCAATGCTTTTCCAATGATTTTCTTAATGAATCCAGCGGCGCACCTACGGCTTCTCTGCGAGCCAAAACAACAATGTCGATATTACCTAAACTGTGCTGTTTTATTCTAAAGTTTTCCCGAACAGTCCGCTTAATCACATTCCTTTGTACTGCCTTTTTTACATTTTTTTTGGCAATTGCCAAGCCGAGCCGCGGATGATCAAAATCATTTTTTATGGCTAACAGGGTAAAATATTGGTCGCTTGATTTTACAGGCTTAGCAAAAACATTTTTATATTCAGCCGGTTTTTTTAACCGTAACTGCGGGGGAAAACTAAAATTTTCTTCAGCCACACAACCGTCAACTAAACCGTTAACTGGGCGCGCCCTTTAGCTCTGCGGGCGTTAATGACCTTGCGGCCACCGACTGTTGCCATTCTTGCACGAAAACCGTGGGTTCTTGCGCGTTTGATTTTACTGGGTTGGTATGTTCTTTTCATTGTACTTAAGGCCTGATCGGATGAAGGTTAACAAAAACAGATAAAAAAGACAGCGGATGATAAAATAAACGGCTAGGCCTGTCAATTCTGTAGCGCAATGTTTTACCGTTGTTTGCCGACAAATTTTAATTACAACCAACTTTACTAATTAATACTTCAATGAGTTCGATTTGGAATAACTGCCTTGCCAAACTGGAGAATGAAATTTCAGGTTCTGACTTCAGCACATGGATACGCCCGCTTCAGGCAGTAGAAAGCGATGGGCAAATAAAATTATTGGCGCCCAACCGTTTCGTGTTGGACTGGGTTAAAGAGCATCATTTTGCAAAAATTGAAGAAACGATCCATGAATTTTCCAACGGTGCATTAAATTTAAGTTTAGAAATAGGCAGCAAAAGTGCGCCCGTACTTGCCGCCGCAAAAATAGCCAAACCTACCGGTAATGCACAAAAAGCCAGCCCCAGTTTTCTCAACAAGGCGTTCACCTTTGATAATTTTGTTGAAGGAAAATCCAATCAATTGGCAAAAGCGGCTTCAATACAGGTTTCTGAAAATATCGGCAAAGCCTATAACCCGTTACTTATTTACGGCAGTTCAGGCTTGGGCAAAACCCACATGATGCATGCGGTAGGCAATGCGGTGTTACAAAAGAACCCTTCGGCAACCGTGGTTTATCTGCATTCGGAAAAATTCGTTCAGGATATGGTTAAAGCCTTGCAGCAAAACTCGATTAACGCATTTAAAGAGTTTTATCGTGGCGTCGATGTGCTGTTAATCGATGATATTCAGTTTTTTGCCGGTAAGGAGCGTTCGCAGGAAGAATTTTTCCACACCTTCAACACGCTGTTGGAAAAAAAACATCAGGTCATTTTGACCTGCGACAAATACCCTAAAGAAATCATCGGCCTTGAAGACCGTTTAAAATCGCGCTTTGGCTGGGGGCTTCCGGTGCTAATCGAACCGCCCGACATGGAAACCAGGGCCGCTATTTTGATGAAAAAAGCGGCTTTGGTTAATATTGAACTGGCGCAAGATGTGGCTTTTTTTATTGCCAAACGCATCCCTTCAAATGTCCGTGATTTGGAAGGCGCTTTAAGGCGGGTCATTGCCAATGCCCAGTTTACCAATAGCAAAATCACCATTGAATTTACCAAAGAAGCCTTACATGATTTAATTTCGCTGCAGGATAAACTGGTTAATATCGATAACATACAGAAAACAGTTGCCGAATATTTTAAAATTCGGGTGGCCGATTTGTCTTCTAAAAACCGGAAGCAGTCCATCACCCGGCCACGGCAAATGGCGATGTGCTTGGCGAGGGAATTGACTTCGCACAGCTTTCCCGAAATCGGCGATGCTTTTGGCGGGCGCGACCACACTACGGTCATGAATGCCTGCAAACGAATTGCCGAGCTAAAAGAAACCGACAATAAAATCGCAGAAGATTACTCCAACCTGTTGAGAACCCTGTCACATTAACCGGGAGCAAACTGTGGATAAATGGCTTTGTTGTCCACACCCTTAATTTAACAACACTTTACACAGGTTCAAGCAGCACCCTTAACCACACCCATTATAACAACATAACTAATTAATTTTTAAGGATAAAAACCTGTTATCCACAGTCTCCTTTTAAGCTAATAGTAATAATAGAAAGATATTCTTTTATGAAATTTATTATTAATAGAGAAGAAATTTTGCTTCCTTTACAGCAAATCGTCAGCGTGATCGAAAAAAGGCAAACCATGCCTATTTTATCCAATGTGTTGATGGTCATTGAGGAAGAACAACTGACCTTAACCGGTACCGATTTAGAAATTCAGATTATCGCCAAAATTAATATTGCTGCGATTACACCGGGTTCGATTACTGTACCGGCGAGAAAATTTTTAGATATTTGCCGTTTGCTGCCTAGTGGCGCTGAAATTAAATTCGAATTGCAGGAAGACAAGGTAAAAATCACCTCCAACCGTAGCCGTTTTTCGTTGAGTTGTTTGCCCGCCGATAATTATCCTGAGTTTGCCGAATCGGAATTGGAAAATCATTTATTTATCAATGCCGGGAAATTTAAAAAGGCACTGGATAAGACTGTATTTTGTATGGCTAACCAGGATGTCCGTTATTACCTGAACGGTTTGCTCGTTAATGTGTCGAACAGCAAATTGAAGTTGGTGGCATCGGATGGGCACCGTTTATCCATTTATGAGGATGATTTGGATCAGGCAACCGGATTCGAAGCCCGGATTATTCTGCCCCGAAAAGGTGTGTTGGAGCTCAGCCGCTTGCTTGATGACCCTGAAGCCGAACTGAAAGTTGAGTTCTCTAGCAACAATATTCGGGTTTTTATCAAAAACCTGATTTTTTCAGCAAAACTGGTGGATTCCAAATACCCTGATTTTGGCAAAGTGTTCCAGCAGGAATTTTTCAATAAAATGCTTATTCAAAAGCAAGTGCTGAAAGATGCCTTAACTCGGGTAGCCATTTTGTCCAATGAAAAATTCAAGGGCGTGACTTTTGACATTACGCCCGATAGTTTAAAAATCAGCACCCATAATCCTGAGCATGATGAAGCCGAAGAAGAGTTGATGATCGAATATAGCGGCGAACCGTTAACAATTGCCTTTAATGCCCAATATTTGCTCGATGCGGTTTCTAATCTGGATTCGGAAATGGCGGTATTAACTATTGCCAGCAACGCCAGCAGTTGTTTTATCGATGAACCCGATGAATGCGGCTATAAATTTATTGTCATGCCGATGAGGCTGTAATAGCAGTGCAATGAGTGTGTCAAAACTTGATATTTATGCAGTTCGAAATATCCAACAACAATCCATCTCGCCATCTCCGGCAATCAACCTGATTGTCGGGGACAATGCCAGCGGAAAAAGTGCCCTGATTGAAGCGATCTTTATTTTAGGGCGCGCCAAATCTTTCCGCTGTTCGGCTATCAAATCCGTTATTAATTTCAAACAAAGCCATTTGGTGGTCTCGGCGCAAACCGAGCAGGCAAATGGCAGCCGCGTCCAATTAGGCATACAAATGGACGGCAAGATGATTGAAATTCATATCAACCAGCAAGCCAAACAAAACCGCTCCGATTTGGCTTATGCTTTGCCGTTGCAACTGATTCACCCAAAAAGCTATGAATTGCTCGACGGCGGCTCGCAATTGAGAAGAGAGTTTTTGGATTGGGGCGTGTTCAATCATGATCAAAACTTTTTACCGGTCTGGCGGCGTTTTAAAAAAGCCTTGTCCCAGCGCAATGCGTTGCTTAAAACCAGGCGGCTGGAACAGCTCAATGTTTGGGATAAAGAGCTGGTTTATTACGGTACAATAGTCGACGGCTGTCGCCAGCGTTATTTAGAAACATTCAAGCCTGTGTTTAGCGAAATTATCGGCAAATTCATCGCCGTGGAGGGTCTCGACCTGAAGCTTGTTTCCGGTTGGGATTTATCGCGGGAGCTCGGTCGGGTTTTAATGGATGATAGGGATAAGGATCTGCGTTATGGCTTTACCCATAGCGGCCCGCATCGTGGCGATTTTCAATTGTTAATCAATAACCGTTTGGCTAAGGATGTTGTTTCACGCGGGCAACTGAAATTGTTAGTGATGAGCTTGAAGTTGGCACAAGTCCAGCTGCTTGCCGATGAGCAGAACCAAAGCGGTTGTCTTTTGGTTGATGATTTTGCCGCTGAACTCGATGCCATTAACCGTGCCAAGTTATTGCGCTATTTGGCAGACATGGCTTGTCAAGTTTTTATAACCGCGACGGAAATACAAGACTTTGGCGATTTGAGCCAGATAAAAGACTACAAAATGTTCCACGTGGAACATGGCACCATAAAACCCGTGTAATGTTCCACGTGGAACATTCGCAACCAATAGGAAAAATAAACATGAGTAATCCCAGTGATCAAGCTGTCGATCAAGTTGTCGAAACGTTAAATTCAGAATACGACAGCACTAATATTCAAGTATTAAAAGGCCTGGATGCGGTAAGGAAAAGGCCGGGCATGTATATCGGAGACACCGATGATGGTTCCGGTTTGCATCACATGGTTTTTGAAGTGGTCGATAACTCGATTGATGAAGCCTTAGCAGGCCACTGCAAAGAGGTCAGGGTAATTATTCACAGCAATGGCTCTGTTACCGTTTCTGATGACGGGCGCGGTATTCCTGTCGATATTCACAAAGAAGAAGGGGTGTCGGCGGCGGAAGTCATTATGACGGTATTACATGCTGGCGGTAAGTTTGATGACAATGCCTATAAAGTGTCCGGTGGCTTGCACGGTGTAGGCGTGTCGGTGGTCAATGCGTTATCGGAAGAGCTAAACCTTGAAGTGCGCAAAAACGGCCAGCTTTATAAGCAGCAATATCGTATGGGCAATCCGGTTGCGCCATTAGCCGCCGTCGGGGCTTGCGAGGGTTCGGGTACCTTGATAAATTTCAAGCCCAGTACGGAAACGTTTACCGATGTCGAATTCCACTACGACATTTTGGCAAAAAGGCTCAGGGAATTATCCTTCCTGAATTCCGGCGTCCGTATCAGCCTGGAAGACGAACGCACCGACAGGCAGGATGTGTTTGAGTTTGAAGGCGGTATCGGCGCTTTTGTTGTGCATCTGAATAAAAACAAGACGCCGCTGTTTCCTGAGGTTTTTCATTTTACGGCGGAAAAAGAAGGTGTTGTGGTCGAAATAGCCATGCAGTGGAATGATTCTTATCAGGAAAATGTATTTTGCTACACCAACAATATTCCGCAACGCGATGGCGGCAGCCATTTGGCCGGTTTCAGGGGCGCGTTGACCCGTACCATCAACCAATATATTGAATCCAGCGGTTTGGCCAAGAAAGAAAAAGTACAGACTACGGGCGATGATGCCCGCGAAGGTTTAACCGCCGTGTTGTCGGTTAAAGTGCCTGATCCTAAATTTTCATCTCAAACCAAAGACAAGCTGGTTTCTTCGGAAATTAAACCGATAGTCGAATCGACGATGAATGAGAAGTTACAGGAGTTTTTGCTCGAAAAACCGCAAATAGCCAAAGCCATCGTCGGCAAGATTGTCGAGGCCGCCCGTGCCAGGGAAGCCGCGCGTAAAGCGCGTGATTTGACCCGGCGTAAAACCACGCTGGATATTGCCGGATTGCCGGGCAAACTGGCGGATTGTCAGGAAAAAGACCCCGCGTTATCGGAATTGTTTTTGGTGGAAGGGGATTCAGCGGGCGGATCGGCCAAGCAGGGCAGAGATAGGCGCACACAAGCCATCTTGCCATTGAAGGGGAAAATCCTGAACGTAGAAAAAGCCCGGTTCGACAAAATGATTTCTTCAGAAGAGGTCGGAACCTTGATTACTGCATTAGGCTGCGGTATAGGCAAGGATGAATACAATCTGGCTAAGCTGCGTTATCACCGCATTATCATCATGACCGATGCTGATGTCGACGGCTCCCACATCAGAACCTTGTTGTTGACGTTTTTTTATAGGCAACTACCTGAAATTGTTGAGAAAGGTTATATCTACATTGCCCAGCCGCCGTTGTATAAAGTCAAAAAAGGCAAACAGGAACATTACGTCAAGGACGATGCCCAATTGAATGAATACCTGATTCAGCTTGCCTTGGATAAGGCGCAATTGTTTACCGATGTGTCCGCGCCGCCGATTCAAGGGCAAGGCTTGGAAAAACTGGCCAAGTTGTTTACCGAAGTTGACAGTATCAATAAGCGCCTGTCCAGACGCTACGATGAGATATTTTTAGAGCAGTTTGCCTATATGGACGTGATCAATGATGAACTTAAACAGGATCAGCAAAAACTCGCTGCCTGGTTTGCCGTCATGGCGCAGAAACTGACCGATTGCGACAGCAAGGCGCTATACAGTATTGAGCTGGACTACAAAACCGGCACTGATTTTTCTATCGTGGTCAACAAGCGCCTGCACGCTATCACCAAAACCTTTGTGTTGCCGTCGACTTTTTTCAACGGCAAGGATTACCAAAAAATCGCCCAATATGCTCAAGACACCGCAGGCATGTTCAACGAAGGATCATTCATGCAAATGGGCGAAAGGCAGCAACCGGTCAGTAACTTTAAACAGGCTTTTGAATGGATGATGCGGGAAATCAAAAAAGGCCAGCATATCCAGCGCTACAAAGGTCTAGGTGAAATGAACCCGGAACAGTTGTGGGAAACTACGCTAGATGCCAATAACCGGCGTTTGCTGCAAGTGAGGATAGAAGATGTGATTGCCGCCGATGAAATATTCACTACGCTGATGGGCGATGTGGTGGAGCCGCGCCGCGATTTCATCGTCAAAAATGCCTTGGATGTTACTAATCTGGACGTGTAATTATGCTGAATTTTCCACAAATTGACCCCATTGCTTTAAGTCTGGGTCCAATAAAAATTCATTGGTACGGACTGATGTATTTGATTGGTTTTGCCGCTGTGTATTTTTTAGGGCAAAAACGCGCCGAACAAGGATGGTCGCCGATTAAACCCGAAGCCATAGAAGACCTGGTGACTTACGGCGCGTTCGGCGTAATCTTGGGCGGTAGGATTGGTTACATCCTGTTTTATAATTTTCAAGGTTTCCTAAGTGATCCGCTGATTCTGATTAAAATATGGCAAGGCGGCATGTCCTTTCATGGCGGCATGTTAGGTGTGTTTATCGCGATGTGGCTGTTCGCTAAAAAGCAGAACTGCAGCATGTTGCAGTTGACCGACATTATCGCGCCGCTGGCACCTATCGGCTTAGGCGCCGGCCGACTCGGTAACTTTATCAATTCGGAGTTATGGGGCAGACCCACCGACGTGCCATGGGCGATGGTTTTTCCTAACGGCGGCCCGTTAGCCCGCCATCCTTCGCAATTGTATGAGGCTTTTTTAGAGGGTGTGGTGTTGTTTGTCATCCTGTGGCTGTATTCGAGCAAACCCAGGCCAGTAATGGCGACCACCGGCATGGCGCTGTTTTTTTACGGTTGTTTCCGATTTTTTGTCGAGTTCTTCAGGGTGCCGGATGCGCAACTAGGTTATTTGGCGTTGGATTGGCTAACCATGGGGCAGATATTGTCAACGCCGATGATTATACTCGGCGCCGGATTGTTTTATGTTGCGCATAAAAAAACATCAGTAAATTAAGCGGATTTCGTAACTACTCAGTCCCTGCTAAAAATAATTAAATGGAACACGGATTACACTCTTGAATTCAAGGATAATGAATAAAATTCTCGGAGAAAAAAGATGACTGATGATGAATTAAAGGCATTGGTTGCAAGCCTTGCTGTTGCTCAGGATCGTACTGATGAACAAATGAAGGCAACTGATGAGAAAATTGCCAGCTTGGCTGTTGCGCAACAAGAAACTACACGCAAACTGGATAAACTCGGTGAGTTATACGGCAACGTAGGGCAAAACCAAGGTGATGTGATGTGGCGGAAGAATTCTTTTTAAACAGTCTACTAAAAGACAATCACTTGGGTTCTATTCACTTTGATGATGTGGTAAAAAACATGGAAAAGCATCGTGGTCAAATCCAGGAAGAATATGATTTGGTTATGACCAATGGTGATGCAATCGGCATTGTTGAAGTCAAATACAAAGCCCATGAAAACGATCTGGATAAATTGGATCGCAAGATGAAGAACTTTAAAAAACTGTTTCCTATTTACAAAAACTACAAGCAATACGGCGCCATTGCGTCATTTCACATCAATGATGCCGCAAAAAAAGAAGCATTAAGACGTGGTTATTTTGTGTTGCAACGCAGCGGTGATTTGGTTCATACCGAGAGTAGCGATCATTTGACGGTGTTGTAGCCTTCTCATCTGGCGCATGTCTCGTTCCCCGAATGCGGGGTCAGGTGTTCGCAGTAACAGGCGGGTTCAAATCCCGTCCAAGGAGTTGTCCATACGCCTTGGTAGTACGCAGGATTAAAGCCTTGGGCTTATCGCATAAGGAAATCGAACGCATTGCCCGCACCAGCGCTGACAGCGTGACCCGCTACCTCAAAGAGTATGATGAGGGCGGATTAGCCGCCCTGGGTGTGTCGCGCACTCACCGCCCGGTCAGTTCATTGCAGCCTTATCAGGATCAAATAAAGGCGCATTTCTTAAAACAGCCGCCGCATTCTGTCGCCGAAGCCTCCCATGAAATCGAAGTGCTGACTGGCATCAAATTAGGCCCCAGTGCTTGCCGCGACTTCATGCGCAAGCGCCTGGGCATGAAGTTCCGGAAAATGGCAGTTATCCCCGCAAAAGCCGACCCGAAAAAGCAGGCCGAGTTCTTAAAAGATGAACTTGAACCCTTGCTGGAAGAAGAAAAGCAAGGCCAGCGCAAGGTCTTCTTCGTTGACGCCGCACACTTTGTGATGGGCGCTTTTTTGGGTATGCTGTGGTGTTTTGAGCGCCTGTCCCTCAAGTCATCCAGCGGACGCAGGCGTTACAATGTGCCGGGCGCTTTCAGCGTCAAAGGCTCCGACTTGGTCACCGTAACCAATGAGGCCTACATTAACTCTGACACGATTGTGGAGCTGCTCATCAAGCTCAAGCAAGCATACCCCGATATCCCATTAACACTCGTTATGGACACCAACAGTAGGCGCTTTAGGCGACGCACGTTACCAACGCTGCAAAAAGGTGACCGAACAAGCCGAGGCGCTGGGTATCGACATCCTTTTTCTGCCCCCTTACTCGCCTAATTTGAACTTGATTGAGCACTTGTGGAAGTTCACCAAAAAGAAGTGCCTATACAATCGCCATCACGAGACATTTTGCCATTTCAAGGAAGCCATTAACGATTGCCTTGATAAGGTGAAATCGATTTTTAAGGAGCAAGTAAAAACACTTTTAAATCCAAAATTCCAGCTATTTGAAAAATCCGCAGGTGTGACCGCGTGAGGTATAGGCAAGGGATTGTCGGAATGGCCTAAAAAACTCAGCCCTGCGTCAACCTGACTTCCGCTTCACGGTATTTCGCCGCGCAATACTCGGCCACTTCAGCGGGCAAATGAGGCCCCGGTGCGGTTTTGTCCCAATCCAGCGTTTCCAGATAATCGCGGATATATTGCTTGTCGAAACTTGGTGGACTGATGCCAACCTGATATTGGTCGGCCGGCCAAAAACGCGATGAATCCGGCGTTAACGCCTCATCAATTAAATATAAAACGCCGTCATCATCGATACCGAATTCAAACTTGGTATCGGCAATAATAATGCCGCGCTCTTTGGCGTAGGCGGAGGCTTCTTTGTACAATTTCAGGCTGGCGTCGCGCACTTTTTCGGCCAAGTCCTGCCCCATCAATTCAACAGTCTTTTCAAAAGAAACGTTCTCATCATGCTGATCAACTTCGGCTTTGGTCGACGGCGTATAAATCGGTTCCGGCAATTGCTGCGCCTGCTGCAAACCTTTAGGCAGTTTGATGCCGCAGACCGCACCGGATTTTTGGTAATCTTTCCAGCCCGAGCCAATCAGATAACCGCGCACAATGGCTTCAACCGGCAGCGGTTTCAATAACTTGACCACGATGGCGCGACCTTCAATCTGGGCACGTTCAGCGGCATCAGGAAGCACCTGTTCCAGCGGAATGTCGGCCAAATGGTTGGGCATCACATGCTGCATTTTGGCAAACCAGAAATTGGATACATTGGTTAAAACACGGCCCTTGCCCGGAATCGGGTCGGGCAAAATCACGTCGAAGGCGGACAGCCGGTCGGTGGTCACAATCAGCATGTGCTGGTCGTCGATGTCGTAAATGTCCCGCACTTTGCCGCGCGCGCGCAGTTTTAAAGATGGCAGTGATGATTGGTATAGGGCTTCTGGAGCGGTCATTAGGTTCTCGCTTGGTGGTCAAATAGGTTCATTTTACCCGTGTAGGCTGGGCAGCGTAAGCCCGTGTTCAGCAAACACCGGCTATTTTCTGGCTTCAATCAGCTTGATCATATCGCTGCTGCGTTGATCGACATGCACCGAAGTGAAGGCACAAGCCTTAACATTTTTAACAGTATTTCTGTTGATATTGGCGCCGACCAGGGCGACAACAATAGGGTTAAGCAGGTTCATCAGCGCGGCCAGCACGGCATTTGAACTGAGCACATGTTCCAGCAACAACACCTGCCCGCCGGGTTTGCACACCCGATAAACCTCTTTCAGGCCTTTGAGCGCCGAGGGCACCGAACAAAAAACGAAGGAGCAAATCACCGTGTCAAAACTGTTGTCGGCAAAGTACAAAGATTGGACATCCATCAATTCCAGCTCGACATTGACGTTTTTGCGCCCGCGTTTTTTCTCGGCCTGCTTGAGCATTTGTTCGCTAAAATCAATCGCAGTGATTCTGGCATCGGCGGGATAATAATCGAAATTTTTGCCCGTACCGACGCCGACTTCAAGGATATGATGGCCGTCAACCTTAGCCCATAAGCGTTTGCGCCAGCTTTTAAAAAACAGTCCTTCCATGGCCGCTTCCAGACCCTCAAAATACGGGGCGATGCGGTCGTATCGTTGTCTAATCGCGTTGCTGTCGGGTTTCATCAAATTTCCTTGTTGGTTTTAGATCTCTCCCTTTAGGGAGATTCGTTCAGTGTTGACAACGCTGCTTTAGCATCGTTATCCTTCCAGGTAACCTCGTCGTTTACGGCGAGGTTACCCACCGGCCTCCATCTGTCGATGGATTGCCGTAAGACAAGTCATTTGGCAGATGAGGTCGAATGTGGATTGAAAGAAACATAATCGCCACGGCCCAATTAATCAAAAGCGGCATAGTACAGCGCAAACTCGGCTGTTATCAACAAATAAGGCTATTTCCTGAAAAAGACATACCAAAAATTGTCCACGCTTAACACGAAAGCCACGAAATTTTCGTGTTTCTCGTGGGCTTTATTTTTTACATGCCATGATCATCAAGGGATGTTATTTCCCGGAAATAGCCTTAGTTTGGTTTGAGCAATTTGATGCTTCCTGAGAGTAATGAGAAGTTATGGGGAAATAGATTATCTATTTGATTATAAGTATCTTTTTATTTTAATGGCTTCAGCTTGCTTTTATCACCTATACTTTTGCAAACCAACACTGAAATTTGTTTACCCCCGAGGAAAAGATGAGAATTACACTGCTTATTTTAGGAAGCCTTTTTTCTGCCTGTACGGTTGCCGATATTTACAAATGCACTGACGCCAATGGCAAAACAGACTACCAATCAAGCCCTTGTGATGCTGAATATAAAACGGAACAGATCAATATTAAAACCGGCAGCTCGACCGAAGTTGAGCAAAAAACCGAAGGCCCATCGGAACAGGAATTAAAGGAAAAGCAAGAACAAGGGCTGTTACTAAAAAAACAAGCGCAGCTTAAACAGGATGCGATCGACGAAAGCGCAAAAAACCAGTTCCTGATTAAAAACAATCCCGAAAAATTCTCCGCCTTTTCAATTCCGCCTTATGTGCCCGACCAATTGCCGGATTTAGTGATCGGTTACCAAAACAGGCTCCCCGACATTGAACGCCTAAGACGGCTGGCCGCAGAAAAAGCCTTGGCGACAGCAAGCTGTGGGCGTGTTGAAGCCTCGGAATTGCACAGTAAAAGCAGCAAAAATGCCTTGGTTTTTTTAGTCAATTGCAGCAGCGGGAAAAGCTTTTATTTTACCGAACAGGAATTGGGCGGTTAATTTCGATGGATTCAACAAAAAATATATTAATCACCGGTTGCTCTACCGGCATCGGCTACACCACTGCTGTTGAACTCAAAAAGCGCGGCCATCAGGTGCTCGCCACCGCCCGAAAAACGGAAGATGTTTTGCGTTTGCAGCAGCAAGGTTTTACCGCCATCGAACTGGATTTGGCCGACAGCGACAGTATTCGGCAAGCGGTCGCATTGGCGGTTGAGTTAACCGGCGGCAAAATCGATGCCTTGTTCAACAATGGCGCCTTCGGCCAACCCGGCGCGGTTGAAGATTTAAGCCGCGATGTGCTGCGGTTTCAGTTTGAAACCAACGTGTTCGGCACCCATGAACTGACCAACCTGATTATTCCGCTGATGCGCAAACAGGGTCATGGCCGGATTATTTATAACAGCTCGGTGTTGGGATTAGTCGCGATGAAATACCGGGGCGCCTACAATGCCAGCAAGTTTGCGCTGGAAGGTTTGGCCGATACTTTGCGGCTGGAGCTTTACGGCACTGGCATCCACATTTCGCTGATCGAACCCGGGCCGATTTTGAGCGACTTTAGAAAAAATTCTTTCGCGCTGTACCAAAAAAATATAGACCCCACGCACAGCCATCATAAACAAGCCTATCAGGCCATGGAAGGGCGCCTGCAAACAGAAGGGGCGGCGGTGCCGTTTACCTTGCCGGCAGAAGCGGTCACCGAAAAAGTTATCCACGCATTGGAAGCCAGGCGCCCCCAACTGCGTTATTACGTGACTTTTCCAACTTATTTGTTTGCTTATCTTAAACGCATCCTGCCTATATCTTGGTTAGATGCGCTGTTGGGAAAGGTTTAAGCCGTGGACGAAATCACCATCGATTGCCCTTATTGCGGCGAAGCCATCGACGTGTTGGTTGATTGCTATGACGAGCCGCAACAGTATTACCAAGATTGTTCGGTGTGTTGCGCGCCAATTTTATTTATTGTTTCCGAAAATGAGTCAGGAGACATTCAGGTTGAAGTGAAAAGGGATGATGAATAAAGCCGTTAACTTAAATTGAGGCTACCCACTTAAAACGGGACAAAACGCAGAACTAGCCACGGTATATCTGTATCATTAGTTAATGACAAAAAAAACAGAACGACACAAGCTATACGCGCGGCTAGCAGAAGCATTGTCACTGAGATTGGCAAAATTGGCAAACAAAGTGTTCGGGTGCTGGGTGAAACCATTGGCCGCTCCAAAAGCAGCGCCCATCGCCTGCTCCAGG
>JAUXXQ010000086.1 GCA_030684815.1 Methylobacter sp.
AAAAGGCCGAGGCTGCCGCGCAAGCCAAAACGGAAGCGGCCAAAGCCAAAGCTGCCGCCGAAAAGGCCGAGGCTGCCACGCAAGCCAAAACGGAAGCGGCCAAAGCCAAAGCTGCCGCCGAAAAGGCTGAGGCTGCCGCACAAGCCAAAGCGGAAGCGGCCAAAGCCAAAGCTGCCGCCGAAAAGGCCGAGGCTGCCGCACAAGCCAAGGCGGAAGCGGCCAAAGCCAAAGCTGCCGCCGAAAAGGCCGAGGCTGCCGCGCAAGCCAAAATGGAAGCGGCCAAAGCCAAAGCTGCCGCCGAAAAGGTCGAGGCTGCCGCGCAAGCCAAAACGGAAGCGGCCAAAGCCAAAGCTGCCGCCGAAAAGGCCGAGGCTGCAGCGCAAGCCAAGGCGGAAGCGGCCAAAGCCGCTGCCGAAAAGGCCGAGGCTGCAGCTAAAGCCAAAGCCACCGCCGAAAAGGCCGAAGCTGCGGCTAAAGCCAAAGCCGCCGCCGAAAAAGCCGAAGCTGCGGCTAAAGCCAAAGCCGCCGCCGAACAAGCTGAAACTGCAGCTAAAGCCAGAGCCGCTGCCGAAAAAGCCGAAGCTGCGGCTAAAGCCAAAGCCGCCGCCGAAAAGGCTGAGGCTGCTGCGAAAGCTAAAGCCGCTGCTGAACAAGCCGAAGCGCTTAAAGCGAAAGCAGCCGCAGAAAAAGCCGCCGCACAAGCTAAAATTGACGCAGAACGTGCGGCAGTGGCTAAAGCCAAAGCAGAGGCAGAACAGGCCGAGTCCGCAAGAATGGCGGCAGAGCAAGCCAGAATGGATGAGGAAGAGAATCAATTGGCGATAAAAACCGCTGCCGCCGCGATAAAACAAAAAGTAGCGCACAGTTGGATTCGGCCAGTTTCTGCCAGATCGGGTTTAAAGTGTACAATCCAGGTCAGGTTAATGTCTGACGGTACGGTAATTGAGGCTAAGGTTATTGCTACAAGCGGCGATGAGATTTTTGACCGGTCAGCGGAAAATGCGGTGCACAAAGCATCCCCGCTGCCGGTGCCTAAAGATAAAGAGCTGGCGATTAAAGAATTTAAGTCATTTAAGTTTTTGTTTGATCCGGATCGTTCCAGATGATTGGCGATGCACGATGAAGCAGATTATTAAAGGTCTTTTTTCAGTTAAGTTACTGAGGTAAAACAAGTGAATTTTGTTAGAAAAATAGTATTGATAGCCCTGATGAGTTGCTATGTCCCCAGTAGCTATGCAGAAATGACCATTGAAATTACTGAGGGCATTGAAAGTGCGCTACCCATTTCAATCGTTCCTTTTGCAATGCAAGGCCCATCGGGCGTACCTGTTGATGTCAGTTTCATTGTCAATGCGGATTTAGGTCGTAGCGGTTATTTTAAAACGCTGGATAAGCAAAGTATGCCGAGTCGGCCAACCACCGCCGAAGCGGTTCAGTTTAAAGAATGGCAGGCGATAGGTCAGCATTACTTAGTGATCGGCCAGGTGATTGCAGAACAAGGCCAATACGCCGTGCAGTTCCAGTTGTTTGATGTGTACAAAGGCGGGCAGCTGATGGGATACCGGATTGTCTCATCGGCGGCTGACTTGCGCCGGACAGCGCACCATATCAGCGACCTTATCTTTGAAAAGCTAACCGGTAAAAAAGGTGTTTTTAGCGGTCGCATTGCCTACATTACCAGTACCCGGCAAGGGCGGCAAAGCAACCATAAGCTGCAGGTTTCTGATGCCGACGGCTTTAATGCGCAAACCATAGCGTCCTCGGTAGAGCCGTTGATGTCGCCGGCCTGGTCGCCTGACGGCAGGAAAATAGCCTATGTGTCATTTGAGAAAAAATCAGCCGCTATTTATGTGCAAACTTTAGCCACAGGCGAACGAGCCAGAGTCGCCGAATTTCCAGGTATTAATGGCGCGCCTTCATGGTCGCCCGATGGCAGCAAATTGGCGTTGACTTTATCGAAGGATGGCAGTCCTGACATTTATGTATTGAATCTGCTAACGCGTTCTTTATCCCGATTGACCACAAGTTTTGCCATTGATACAGAGCCGACTTGGTCGCCAGATGGCAGCAGTATCGTGTTTACCTCAGACCGGGGCGGAAAACCCCAGTTATATATTATGTCCAGTCAAGGTGGCCAAGAACGGCGCTTGACCTTTTCGGGAAATTATAATGCTAAAGCCAGTTTTTCACCGGATGGCAGATATATAGCCATGGTGCACGGCAATGGTAATGATTACCGTATCGCCGTTATGGATTTGGCAAGCAAATCATTTAATGTATTGACTGATGGTCGGTCGGATGAATCACCCAGTTTTGCGCCGAATGGCAGCATGATTTTATATGCCTCAAAGAAAGGTAATGCGAGCTATTTATCGGCCGTATCATTGGATGGTAAAATGCAGCAGAAATTGGTGTTTGATAGCAGTGAAATTCGCGAACCGGCATGGTCGCCCTAGTTCAGTTGGATATATGCAATTTTTAAATTAAATTAATAGATTACTTTTTGGAAATTAACAATGAAATTGAATAAAACAGTATTGGCAGTGGCGATAAGTGCGGTCATCCTATCGGCTTGTAGTGAAGATGACAAAGATTTAGGCCTTGTTGATGGGACTCAAATTGCTGCCAGCGGCATCAATGATGCGTCAGTCAGGGGGCTAAATAATGGGTCAGGCTTATCGGGCTCCGAACTGGATGGTTCAGGGATGTATCCTAATGCCGCGATAGGCCCTGAATTCAGCGACCCGCATAATCCGTTGTCAAAAAGCACCATCTATTTCATGCTCGACAGCAGCCAGGTTCAGGACGATTTTGTCCCGGTCATCGCAGCCCATGCGCACTATTTAGTTTCGCACCCTTACCAACGCGTGGTCATGGAAGGTCATGCCGATGAGCGTGGCTCCCGCGAATACAACATTGCCTTAGGCGAGCAACGTGCAAAATCGGTGGCCAGTATGCTGAGAGTGCAAGGTGTGGCGGACAACCAATTGGACATCGTCAGTTACGGCGAAGAAAAACCAGCGGCATTTGGCCACGATGAAGCGTCCTGGGAGCTGAATCGGCGCGTTGAATTTGTCTATCAAGGCAAGTAAATGAAAGCCCGCCTTATCATGCTGCTGTGTGCAAGCAGCATTGCCAACGCAGAACAATTACCGTTAGTTGATAATTCAATGGTTCTGGCGGCTAATCAAATGAGTGTTGCCACGCCCCCGTCATCTAATGTGCTTTATGAGATAATGGGGCGGTTGGAGCAATTGCAAGCCGAAGTGCAGCAGTTGACCGGCAAGGTAGAGGAGCAAGCTTATGCGATTGCTGAGTTGAAACAAGCCCAAACTACCTTGTATGCCGATTTTGATGAGCGGATGCAAGTGCTTGAGAAGAAAACCGAAGGCGTTAAGTCAGCGGCGACCGGATCAGAACCCATCTCTGCAGATGCGGTTGACGCGCAAGCAGTCGGTGGCGAAACTGCGGCTGCCCCTGAATCTGCGCCTGCGCAGGTGGCTGAAGCGTCTCAGGGTGAAAGCTCTGCGGCTCCTGCAGGCGATGAAAAACAGCAATACCAACAAGCTTATGACGCACTTAGAAATGGACATAATAGCCAGGCCATTGCCCTGTTCACTACTTTGTTGAGTAAAAATCCAAGCAGCGAGTATGCCCATAATGCCCAATATTGGTTGGGCGAAGCGTACCGGGTCAACCAAGATGTTGATTTGGCGCGTCAAGCTTTTAGTGCCGTCGTTGATAATTACCCCGACACCCTGAAGGTGCCGGATGCGCTATTGAAATTGGGTTATATCGAGGACGAGCAGAAAAACACCGTTAAAGCGCGCGAATATTTGACGCGCGTCACCAAAGAGTTTCCCACTTCGACAGCAGCCCAGCGGGCGGCAAAAAAGTTGCTTTCGCTTGATGAAGCAAAACAATAGAGGTGAGTTTGCTGCGTATCACCGAAATTTTTTATTCATTACAGGGTGAATCTAACACTGTCGGTTTGCCCACCGTGTTTATCCGACTCACCGGCTGCCCATTAAGATGCGTCTATTGCGACACCGCGTATGCGTTTACCGGCGGGCAGAAGCTAAGCATAGATGACGTTATCGCCGAAGCTGAACAGTACGGAACCCGCTATATCACCGTAACCGGCGGCGAGCCTCTAGCGCAACCGGGTTGTGTTGAATTAATGACCCGCCTGCTTGATAAAGGTTATCGCGTTTCACTGGAAACCAGCGGCGCATTAGATGTATCGGCGGTTGATCCGCGCGCGGTCAAAGTTATGGATCTTAAAACACCCAGCTCTGGTGAACTAGCTAAAAACCTCTATCAAAATATTGACCATCTGACTACCAAAGATCAGGTCAAATTTGTTATCGGTGATGAACAGGATTATGCCTGGTCAAAAACTATTTTAGCCGAGTACGACCTCGCTAATCGTTGTGAAATATTGTTTTCGCCGGTGATGGGGCAGCAAAATCCAACCGAGTTAGCCGAAAAAATACTACAAGATCGATTACCCGTCCGCTTTCAACTTCAACTTCATAAAATACTTTGGGATGATGCCCAAGGTAAGTAAATCTTAAGTTCAGACCCGCATGAAAAAAAAAGCCATCGTCCTGCTCTCCGGCGGGTTAGACTCAATTACCGTGCTCGCCCTTGCCAAAAAGCAGGGCTACGCCTGTTACGCCTTAAGTTTTGACTACGGCCAAAGGCACAATGCCGAACTGATAGCGGCAGCGCAGATAGCCGCCGATTATCAAGTCGAAGACCATAAAATCATCAAGTTGGGATTAAGCTCAATCGGCGGCTCCGCACTAACCGACGAACACATTGCCGTACCTAATACCCTACAACAAGGCATACCGGTCACCTATGTGCCAGCCAGAAACACCATTTTTCTGTCTTTTGCCCTGGGTTGGGCGGAAGTGTTAAATCTAACCGATATTTTCATCGGCGTTAATGCTGTAGATTATTCCGGTTACCCCGATTGCCGGCCCGAATTTATCAGCGCCTTTCAGCAATTAGCCAACCTTGCTACCAAGGCCGGTGTAGAAGGCGAGCATTTTACCATCCACACCCCGTTGATCGCGCTCAGCAAGGCGGAAATTATCAAGCAAGGCACTGAATTAGGCGTGGATTACAGGCGCACGGTGTCCTGCTATTCCGCTGACGAACAAGGTCGAGCTTGTCGAGTCTGTGATGCATGTCGCCTAAGAGAAACCGGTTTTATCGAAGCGGGAATAAAAGACCCCACACAATACCAAAAAAGTTAAAAAAGACTTGCCATAAACGAATTAATCAGTATAATAGGCAATCTTTGTTGGGTCGTTAGCTCAGCCGGTAGAGCACCGCACTTTTAATGCGATGGTCGCGCGTTCGAATCGCGCACGACCCACCACCAAAGAATAAATAAAACAACCAGTTAGGCTTTACAGTCAACTGGTTTTTTTATGCCCGGAATAAACACTGTCAACGAAGTGTCAACGCAGGATTGATTGTTAAAACTTCCCGCAAATAATCAGGGGCTAGGTGGGCATACTTCATGGTCATGTTCAAACTTGAATGGCCTAGAATCTTTTGTAACGCGAGAATGTTGCCGCCGTTCATCATGTAATGACTGGCAAACGTATGCCTTAAAACATGCGTTCTTTGACCCTCTGGCAGCTCGATAGCAGATTCATACAATCGACGGGTAAAGGTCGAATAAGCATCATTGAAAGCACCCTGACTAAGACGATCAACCAAGCGGCCATAGAGTTCATCCGAAATAGGCACCGACCTAGAGCGTTTACTTTTAGTTTCATGATAATGAACCATACCATTCGACAGATCAGACAGTACAAGCGCTTGAGACTCGCCCCACCTGGCACCCGTTGAAAGACAAACCAGGGCGACTAAATACGCGTCGGAATCACTCTTTTCCAAGTAAGCAAACAATTTTTTAATTTCCTCGACCGAGAGGAAAACGGTTTTTGGCTGGCTTAATTTAATTTGCCGGATGGAGGAAAACGGGTTTTTCCCTTCAAATTGTAACGAGCGTATCAAATCACTGAACACGGCTTTAAAGGTTTGAAGTTCACGGTTTAATGTGGCCGGTTTTACACCCTCGTTAATGCGTTGAGCCCGATAATCAATAAAAAAAACCGGTTTAAAAACAGACATGACGGGATTACCCATTGTTGCAGCCGCTTTTATCATACGTTGGTATGAATCATTACCAGAGTTCAAGAACTTACCCGTTGACTGATACCAAGAATCGACAAATTCCGATAATTTGCGTAAATCCTTCTTAGGCACTGAATAGGCTGAATCCTGGGCAACACGGGACTGAAGCAGTATTTCATAGCGACGCGCTTCAGCTTTGGTATCAAAAATTTTTCGGTAGCGCTTATGACCGCGACCACCCGGCTGTATATCCACCAGCCATTTATCATCCTGTTTTTTAATCATAACGGTAACGTTACCATTAACAAATTAAAAAGGAATTTCATAAGAATCGTGAAAATCAACCCAAGGCGTATAAGGCAATTCAGAATCCACCGGATGCTTCATTAACCCTTTAAACAAATCGTGGTAAATATCCATACAACCGCGCCCCTTGCCCTCATAAAGTTCGAGAAGATTCTCCCAAAGCCCCGATTTTTGCAAACAATCGTACGCCTGGCGAAGTGTAAAACAGTTACGGCGATAAATAGAGGTTAGATGCCCAAAGCAGATTTTTATAGCGCGTTCGGTGGGCTTTCCCTGCGCACCCGGATTCACATACATGCGCTTGTAATCTACCTCGGTCTTTTTTTCGTGATAAAAAACAATGTCATCCCGAAAATATTGCCACGCTGGGTTTATATAGGTTCTTGAGTCATCATAACGAAAGTTAATTAAGGCATATTGCCATAAGCCCGTTAGATGCTCTTTTAGGTCAGTCAAGCAAAAGGCATCAAAAGCAGATCCGTTTGAAAACTGATTGATGACGGTATGATGAAAACGCGCTTCAAGGCGTATAACCGGCAGATTCTCATCATAACCGGGAGCCTGGGACCATACAGGCCGCCAAAGCTCTTCCTCATTCTTGTCGGCTATGGCTTTCGTTTTATCGTAACAAGCAAATTGCATGGTTGACGCTTGACCGAAGGTAAACGACTGACCTTTTCCATAAACGATGGCCACATCACTAAATTCAAAATCTAAACCCTGTATGCCGGTATGGCGGATTATCCGCCGGGCGCGTGTGGTCATTTTAGAATCAAGATCATTAGGCAATGCCCAGCCTTGTATATCAGCGCAAAGATGAACGGCTAAACCAGTATAACCAAAACCTTCATGAAGAACTGCGGCGGCAAAATGATCCATATCGCACTGGGCATCTTCCAATGAACGGGCTAACAGAAAAGAAGGGGATGCTTGAATTTTTACATGAGGCCCAGTGAACTCTTTCTCTGTGAAACTGGAGGAAACCATCAAGACAAGCCCTAAATTTTGATTACGCAAGGTGTAACGGTAGCCACTTTTACCGCCAGAACTGACTATCCAGCTAAAACCGCCAACCTCGACTTGGGAACCGTAGCCAGCCAAATACGCCGAATCAATCCTAAACAAAACATCCATAATTAAATCACCCTGGTAAAGTTGCCTAACGGTGTCTAAGCCATGATGAACTACATTGATTCCCGACGAATCGAATTGTTCGCCGGAATGGTTTATAAAAACGCGGCCAAGCGCCGATAATTCAAATGTTTGACTGTCCAATCTTTTGCAATCTTTTGTTCTATTTGACATTTTCTATAACCCTCAATTTTTTTTATTAAAAAGGTGAACTTGCCCCAAAAGGCATAAACTCACCACTAACGTTCTTTTATTTAGACGTGCTACAAGGCCGTCCCAACACTGAAAATAAGCCTGGCCGGGCTTGGGTACGCTTAGCACGCACGCTTAACCCAAGCCCGGCCAGGCTTATTTTTTTAACTTCCCTCAAGCTTTGAAAGGTCACGCGTTGCAATCGCGTACTCTTCTTCACTTTGACCAGTGAAAAAACTAATTTTCTCGCCCTGGTATTCACATTCGATTGTTCTATCCTGACGCGGCACTAAATGACGGCAACCCATCATGTACGGCAGTTTGAACGGTTTACTATGGGACACTGAGATCAGCACATACAACCGAGATTTACCAGTACGCCGATCCGCATAACCTAACACGCCAGTTATACGAGAATTTTCACTGTAAGGGACTACTGCCGGTCCAGGCACAGCAATAGGCGCCAGAGAAGCAGATTGAACGGGTGAATGCGATTGAACGGGTGAGTGCGATTGAACGGGGGCGGATACTGATACAGGCGCTTTTCGTTCAGGATTAAAAAAACGATAAGTAGCCCACGCCCCCCAGATTGCAATAATCAAAATGACCGGAAAAACTTTGAACAAAATGCCGCCGAAAACAGATCCGCGCCCATCTGTCGAAACTTCCAACGCGCCTTGACCTGCTGAATCGCTCAAGGTATGGGACTTATAATATTTATAAATGTCTTTTTTATAGGTTTGAAGATGTGACTTGCTTAATAGCTTTGACTTAGGTGGCGCTTGGCCGGTAACAGCACCTTCATATATATCGACACGAAAACGCGACCGAGTACCCAACCCCAATAGTTTGATTGTACGAAAGGTTTTTTCTACGAGCTGCCGAGGAAATGAAGCAAGCTGTGATAAATCTTGCGTAACTAAACAAATGTCGGTAGAACGCCCGTCACTATCAACCATATGCCGATGCTCGGCCAAGAACGCTTTAAAGTGTTCTTGTATTTTATTGGAGGCTAATCCAGCCGGGAGCCATTTCCAACACTCATCTATGACAATAATAGCACCAGCAATAATACAATCTTCGAAATAAGCTTTATCACTAGAAAATTTAACAATATCGAACTGTTTAACCAATAATCTTTTGTCTTCTTCAAATTCATCAATATTAATCGGAATATTAGTAACGACCATCCGACCTTGATTAATGGCCGGCAAAATAACATGGGCAACAACAGAATAAGACTTGCCACTACCCGGAGAACCTACATAAGCTGTAATAGACATGGTTTAACCAATAAAAGGGATTCTACGAAGAATAAAACGGGCAAGTAAAACGCAAAAAATAACTTCCATACCATAGCCAAAATTAATAAACCCCATCAAATAACGTAAAAAACCAACCACATCAAAGCCTAAACTAAAATTAAAATCCATAGCCAAAAGCTGGTCTATAGCATCCCAAAGCGTAGACACACATTCCAAGCAAGGAAATTCAATGTCACGCAAATAATCAAAGAAAGGGCGGAAAAACTTATGCAATAACCAAGAAAAAATCTTAACTAAATACGTAAGACAAAAAACCACCAAATCCATTACATGACCCGGTAAATCCATTAACCAATCTGTCAGTTTTTCTAACCATACTGAGACGGTATCAAACCAATCAAAAAAACGCTTTGGCAATGCTTTCAGCCAAGCCGTTAAACCTGAAAGCCAAGTTGATAAAGTGGACAACCACGATAAAACCAAACCCATTATTTAAGCCCTCAAAAATATAAAAATAGCCAAAAGAGACCAGGCGATAATAGAGACAATAAGTAAAAATGGCCTAATAAGCTCCAGCATTTCACAATGAGCCTTGACCACTATGTCCGGCTTATTGAAATATGACATGGGGATACTAAAAGACGGGCAAGAACCCGAACCCGACGACAATTGCTTAATCTTATCGCGTGTATCAGTTATCGTTTTAGCAAAGGGCGATGACTCGACCGCTGAAACCAGACCAGTGAATAACTCAGAAAGCGGCGGAGCGCAGTGAATAAAATCGCTGCCTTCTTCGCAAGGATCCAATTCCGGCACAAATGACCCAGAAGCAGTCCCCTTCCATTTATCCTTAACAGGCTTTGCAGAAACATTATCACCATCCACAAAACCAGGCGCTGGAGTGGCAGGCGTTAATGATGCCTCGCCATCATCATCACCGGGAGGCGTGGGAGTCGGACTTGTGCCACCATCATCACCGGGAGGCGTGGGAGTCGGACTTGTGCCACCACCATCATCACCGGGAGGCGTGGGAGTCGGGCTTGTGCCACCACCATCATCACCAGGAGGCGTGGGAGTCGGGCTTGTGCCACCACCATCATCACCAGGAGGCGTGGGAGTCGGGCTTGTGCCACCACCATCATCACCAGGAGGCGTGGGAGTCGGGCTTGTACCACCACCATCATCACCGGGAGGCGTGGGAGTCGGGCTTGTGCCGCCACCATCATCACCGGGAGGCGTGGGAGTCGGGCTTGTGCCACCACCATCATCACCAGGAGGCGTGGGAGTCGGGCTTGTGCCACCACCATCATCACCGGGAGGCGTGGGAGTCGGGCTTGTGCCGCCACCATCATCACCGGGAGGCGTGGGAGTCGGACTTATGCCACCACCATCATCACCGGGAGGCGTGGGAGTCGGGCTTGTGCCACCGCCATCGTCCGGGGGTGTTGGAGTTGGCGTAGGTGTAGGCGTTGGGCTTGTGCCACCTTCATCATCCGGGGGTGTTGGAGTTGGTTCGGGTGTAGGCGTTGGGCTTGTGCCACCTTCATCATCCGGAGGTGTTGGAGTCGGCGTTGGGGTTGGGGTTGGTTCGGGTGTTGGTGTAGGTGCCGGACCAGGTTCGGGTTCTCCTTCCGGTGGAGGCATATCGGAATAACACGCTTGATTAGACGGTATGCACTGACCAAGGGGCGCACAATAATGATCGGTTTCGTTTTCGCAGCCATTAATAACGCACGTTGCCGGTTCTGGAGGGCATTGCTCGGAAACACAGGTTTTTTGTGCTACATCGAAATAATCATCACCAGGACATAAGGGAACGGCTACACATGAACCGCCATTATCATACTGACCGGCGGGACAGGTTACAGGTGTTGGCGTTGGTGTTGGCGGATTATATATTTCATTATTTTGTGTGCAATTAGAACTACCGTTCATTTTGCAAGATGGACCAGACCAACCGCCCCACGTTGGGTCTGGATCGTACGTTAATTGATACCATTTTCCACTTAAACACTGTACGCGAGATGTATCACTAGGCGGACTATCTCCACAATTGAGCTCAGCGTAAGTACGATTAGATAAACCCATCAACACAAAAAATAATAATGGCTTTAATTTAAAAGGAAGATTATTTCTCATGTTAATGGGCTTATTCATTAGTAATTAATGAAGGCTGATAAGCACTAAATACGCCCAAATACTGCAAAAGCCAAACCTATGCCCATGCAGAAAAAAGCGAAGTAATACAAATCGGCCATGGTTAAGCGCCTTTCACTGCACCGAGAATAAACTTGGCAGCTTTAATGACAATGTAAAAGCCGAGAATAACGGCAAATATCGCCAGAATAGGTACAACAACGTCTTCAAAAGTGACCGCATTGGTTAATGCCGAATAATCGGTAGCAGCTTGAGCAGGCAATGCCAATAATCCCAAAACGAAAACTAAAAAAGCCAATCCAGGTTTTACAATGTGTTTCATGGTTAACAACCTTTTATTAAATTTAAGATAATCCGAGCCGGTATCACTGTTAACAAGATAACGGAAGGGACAATTAAACCTGCGCCCAAGGCTTGAGCTATGATTGCAGGGTCTAACGTGGCCGGATCGAAGGGGCTCAAGCTGGTTGAGACTTCGATAACCGACCAATTGCCGGTACAGGTTAATACCTGGCCGGAAATTTCTATTACAGAATCACACGCGGGAACTTTCATGGCCTTTTCTAGTCGGGCATATTTGATATACAAACGGATAAGCCGCTTTCATCAAGGGTGTTAAAAATATCCATTAATGTATAGGTATTAATAATAACTGCGAATATAACGCCCAAAATAAAGGGGATTGATGAATTAAAAAGCAAATGCCGGATTAATACGACTAATCGGCGGCGGTTTGAGTAGGTCATGGTGGAAAAGGCCATAAAGGTTTAAACCCGTGCTAATTCTGGTTTTTTGGTTTCTTGTTGTGCCTGTGGCTGTGCTTTAGGAACGGACGGTTTAAACGGTTCAACGTTAATAACTTTGTCACAGGCAAATGATTGTTGACCGGCGAAAACTTGAAGCCGGCCTTCCATGGTTACGACGACGGGATTTAATACGCTGGGTTTATGTTCGGCAAATAGCATAAATTCGTCGTAACTAATGCGCAGTTGTACTTGGAATTGTCCGAATGAATCTTCGTTATCCTGGTATGAATCCAAGCAGTTCATATAGGCTGCTTTACCCCTGGCGGATGAATAACGGTTTACGCCGATACATACTTTTCGTGCTAAAAGGCTGGTGTTGTCTAATAGGTTTGACATGACTTATTTTTCCTTTATTTAATTTGATTTGATGATTAAGTTTTTTTGTCTTTTTTTTTCCGTTTAGCTTTTTAATGTACTTTTAAAGCACATTAAAAGCGGTTCTAAAGTTTGGGGAGAAACCGAAATCCATCTATTTAAAGAGCGACCGATAAGGACGATGGACAACTAGAGAACCGCTTTTAATAAGCTCTTTTCTATATCTGTTTTTGGTTGTTTGCTCTGGTATGCATAACGGCCAATACGTTAATATCAAGAAATTCGGGAAACCATTCTGCTATTAAGTGACCGGCAAGCTGTTTCTTTTCATCCGCTCTTAATAAATCACAACCACATTCTTTTAATATACGTTGCGCTTCTTTTTTTATTTCACTTTCGGTAACGTTACCGGGTGCCGATAATTCAATTATTTTTTGTTGCTGGCGTTCTCTGTATGCTTTTTGCTTTTCTGCGGGTGTTAATGCCATTTTAAATACGCCTAATTTGATTATTGAGTTATAAGGGCGAACCCTACGGGACGGGCTTTTCGTTCCAATCAACTGATAAACCCGCTAACTCCAACTAAGAAAAATATGTTTTTCCGCAAAGCTCCAAAAATATTTTTCTAAGTTGGAGTAAGCGGCTTTAACGGTTGATTTGCACTACAATCCCTTTCGCTCGTTTATCTACATTATTGGTTTTGACGGTTACTTTAAAAGCGGTTTTGCCACGGCTTTTTTTAATAGCTCCCTCCCTCCCTCACCCTCAGGGCATAGCCTCGGCGCTCTGGGTATGCTATCCCTCGGGGGTCGGTCGGTCAGTCGCTAAACGGACTCTAAAACAGTGCTCTAAAAAGTAAAGGGTACGCTGCGCCGGGCGAAAAGCGTGCCCGCCCTTGACTTTTTAGCTCACTGTTTTTTAACGAGTCCAGCGACTGACCGACCGACCCCGAGGGGCATACCCAGAACGCCGAGGCAAAAAACGCCCACCGGCAGACGGACAAAAAAAGAACTACAAAATTCCATGAAAATACCTTAAACCCGTAATCTGTCATTCCGACACTTCAGAATCACTTGATTCAGGATCTGTATTTAAATCATCAGGCACGACAAGCCCCCCTTCGATATACATGGAGGTAATAATTTGGGTTAGCTTGTAAGGCGTTAATCCCCGTTCTTGGGACTCTTTTTCGAGTTTTAAAAATAGATCCGACCTTAAGGCGGTGCGATAAATGCGATCCTTATAAACTTTAGTATCGGTTTGTTTTGGCGGCAATTGGTTATAGGCCATTGCCGTACCGGGTGTTATTGAAATATGTTGAATAGCCATTTTATGCAGCCTCTTTTAGATAAGAGGCAGATACCCGCCCCAATGCGATGTCGATCATTTGGGCATATTCATTTTTTGAAAAATTAATATGATTTAAACGATCATGAATATTATTCAAATACACGGCTCTAAAGCGCAGATATTCATCTAACCAAGCATGATTAACGATGCCGTGTATTTGCTTCCTGTTTAATTCGTCAGAAACATCCTCACGAATAGATTCGATAATTTGCTTTACTAAAGGGTTGGATATATCAATAAATCCAGCTTCTGACTGGGTTAATTGTTCGGGTTCGGATTCTGCTTCAGCCGCTTCATGTATCAGCCGATAAGATTCCAAGGTTTCTAAGGCCTCTTTAAAAATTAATTGATGTTGTGAAATATAAGCATCCAAACACACTAAAGGCTCGGACTCATAACAAATAGTATTGACCGACACTTGAAATTTACGGACGCGCAATAAAAATGAATCCACGGAAGGAAAGGCGAATTGATAGGCTAACTCTGAATGAAATACAAACGACTTGATTTCGTTATCAATAAAAAGATAAGTTTCATCGTTACCTTTTTCTAAATGAAGACGCTGCATTGAAAATTGAGCAAGCAGACGCTCACCAATGGCTTTAATGATTTGGGTTTCTGTGTGTATGGCTAATAGTTCTTTGTTCATGATTATTCTCCCGACTTTAAACATTGTTCGTTTAGTAAAACCAAGTTGATTAATTTATGTTTGCCGATAACAACAGTTGGCACATAGCCGCGATCTGCCCAGCCTTCAACAATGCCAACTGACACGCCCACCCATTCGGCAAAACGCTCTTTGTGCATAACCGGCGGAACAAAACTTACAAGGTTTGGAGTGGTTGACTCATTCATATAAAGGCCGTATCGTTACTATGGGTTACATTAAAATTTATGATTGCTATATTAGCAATCAAATAAGACAATGTCAAATAATGATTGCTATATATGCAGCTAAAAATTAAATGCTAAAAGACAGAATAATACAACTAATTGATTTTCTCGGAGAAAGCCCAAAAAGCTTGGAAGAAAAGACAGGTATAGACCGCGCTAAATGGTCAAATATTAAAAGAAAGACAAACCCAATCAGAGCAACTGAAGAACACATAGAAGCAATCTTAAAAACATGGCCTGAATATGCCTATTGGGTAGCAACTGGAAAAACCATCCCCGAAGCCGGACAGATCAGCCCAGAAATTGAAGAAACCCGGCAAAAACTAAAACGGGCTTAGTGACCGCATGGAAGGTAAGCAATTCATGGAAGATGGTTGCTAGGTGAAATCACAGGAAAAGCAGAAGCACGGAGAAAAACACAATGAGCAAAAAAGTAACAGCCTGGACAATAACCAAGGGCATTTTATTAGCCATAATGGTAATTGTGTCCTGCAATTTAATGTTTTGGGGAGGCTTGGCAACAATCGCCGTTTCAAGCATTGGCAGCGCAATCGCCTCAATGGGTAAAGCAACACCAGCCCCAGCCCCCGAATTCAGACCCAAAGCACAAAAAACCGGATCGGCTTTAATTGTCACCAACAAAAATACATGCTCTTATGAATGGGTAAACAACAAATTCATAAAAACATGTGAAAAATGAAAATCAGCGACATATTAGAGCTGCTAAAAAATGACGGATGGATTTTAGTTAAAACAACCGGCAGCCACCGGCAATTCAAACACCCATCAAAAGCGGGGAAGGTCACAGTCGCAGGAAAGCCCAGCAAAGACATTTACCCCGAAACCCTAAACAGCATACTTAAACAAGCAGGGCTAAAAAAATGAAATACCTCATCATCATAGAAAAAGGCGAAAACGGTTATTCGGCATATAGCCCAGACGTGCCCGGATGTATCGCTGCCGGAGACACCGAAGAGGAAACCAGAACCCTAATGAAAGAAGCTATCATGTTCCACCTTGAAGGCATGGCCGAAGACGGGGAAGAGCTACCCAAAGCGAAAACCATAGCCGAATATGTTGAAATTGCCGCTTAAATGAAACCCATCCATAACGAACACGAATACCAAGAAGCCATCAACTCACTAAACCAATTATTAGACGCCGGTGGAGCCGACGAAAATAACGCTTTAGCGGAACTGGTAGACGAATTAGGGACATTTATTTACAACTACGAAATAACCGCCTAAGTGTCAACAAAACGTCAACACCACAGTAACTTTTAGCAACTTTTAGCAACGCTTTAGTTTTTTAACTTATTGATTCCGTTACTTTTAGTCACTACAAAACCCATGAACAAGTAACTTTTAATGCGATGGTCGCGCGTTCGAATCGCGCACGACCCACCACAAAGACTTTGATTTAAAAGACTTTTTAAGGATAAAAAGTTTCAGTAACTGTGTACTAAACAATCGACTACAGTGATAACTACAGTAGTTTTGTTTTAACCTCAAAATGAGGGAACACAGATGCTAAATTTCCACATCAGAAAAATCGATCTAAAAAACGGCGAAGTCCGTTATCGCGTAATTCTTACCAAATCTGGTAAGGGCATCAAAACCAAAACATTCCGCCGTAAGCAAGATGCTCGTACCTGGGGTAATCGTGCTGTATTGGATTCTCAAGAATACGAAGCTAAAGGCGTTCAACCCTGTACCATCGAATTCAGTCGCTTAGCCAATGAATACATTCAATGGTGGACTGGCAAAGACCATGACCGCGTTCGTTTGGTTTTATGGTGGGAAAAATGTTTAGGCAAAATCATCCTTTCAGACATTACGCCGGAACTTATCCGCGATGCTCTTAAATTAAAAAAATCCCAAGCCCCCGCAACCTACAATAAACACCTCGCCGTTTTATCGGCTATTCTGGACTACGCTACGCTGCAACAAGAGGATGATAGTATTCTGGAGCAATACATCGATGATAATCCCTGCAAGCGCGTCCGCTCCCTCAAGCTAGACAATAAGATCGTTCGCTATTTATCCGACGAAGAAAAACCCCGTTTGCTGAAAGCGGCCAAAGAAATTGGCGGCAAGTTCTATCTTAAAGTGCTGATGGCGCTCACGACCGGGATGCGTAAAGGTGAGCTTGAGCGGCTACGCTGGCATGACATCGACTTTGATAAAGGTCTGGCGATGTTATCCGACACCAAAAACGGAACGCCACGGCACACGCCGATACCCAGCGTTATTATGGATCAACTCAAAAAACATCGGGAAATCGGCAATCGTCTACTGTTTCCATCCAGCACCGACATTAACAAGCCTTTCGATTATAAAAAGCAATGGGCAAAATGCCTGAAAGCCGCAGACATTAAAAACTTTAGATGGCACGATATGCGCCATGATACCGCTTCGACCTTGGCGCGGGATGGACGGACATTAAAAGAAATCGCCGAAATCCTAGGCCACAAAAGCCTTGCCAGTACCGACCGCTATACGCATCTATCGACCGCGCATAAATCCCAAGTGCTGAATGATACGATGGCAAAGTCTATTAGCTTATAATTTTATTTAGCCAGCTTTACGGGGACAGGTGGAGTCATTAACCGCTTAGCTGGTTTCCTTTCATAATGGTCTGCGCTTAAATGGAGTGATTACCTTGATTAAATCGACACCATCAAAACTTCTTAAATTTAAAGAATGGCTTACAGTTTCAGAAGCGGCCAAGCATCTTTCTGCTATCTGTGACGAAGAAGTATCCGAAGCTGATGTTTTACGCTTGGCGTTAGATGGACATTTGAAGTTGTCTGTAAATTTTGTGAATCACACTTCTGCAAAACAGGGAAACGTTGTCCCTTATAGGGAGGCGCGTCGCCGTCATTACCAGACTATTCTTAATGAAAAAGATGTGTCTGATTTTTTTGAAAAAAACATGCCTAAAAACTCAGTAGAACTTGAGAAAAAACTATCTAATTGCGATTTAAATCAAAGCCTTGCTGTTCTTTCAAATTATTTGGATATTCCGTCAGAAGATATATTTCATCGTTGTGATGAAGGAACCATAGAAGGTATATATATTGGCAATGGGCGAGTGCTTGAATTTGAAAGTGAGCATGTAGGTTCAATTCCAGGTGTATGGGACTTGCCTATGATCGGTGGAGAACGGTTAGACGTTGAACACAAATGGCAGAGGATGACCGGGGGCTCGGCAGTGACTCTTCAAAATTTGGAAGGTGCTTTTGTTGAAGGGAGTGACGGGGTGATGTGCCAGCTTCAAGAAAGTTTTGATCAGAACGAATATCAACTTGGTTCGAAGGCACAATGGGAAAAGCTTAAGCCGTTTATAGCCAGTAACAATATTAATAAAGAAGAAGCAGAAGAATTATGGGATCTGTATAAAAAAAATCGGGAAAAATATCTCGAAAATAAAGGAAAAAAACCTCATTATGAAGACTATTATCCGGCAGGTGGCTTACCACAGGATAGCGTTTTAGTTGTTCGCACTAAGGCTTTAGGGGAATTTGAACAGCTTATTAGTGAAAATGAGGTGGAGAAAAACAAGGCAACTAAACTTCATGGAAACATTGAGCATAACGCAAAAAAAAGGGAGGAAGTATTAGGGGCGGCTTTGTCTGTACTGTCTCGATGGCCTGATGAATGCAAAAACGGAGCTGGCAAAATCGAAGCAACCAAAATCAGAGTATTAATTGAAAACAAAGGCTATATGTTTTGGCGAGAGGATGGAGAACCCCCGTTATCGACTGGTGAAATTGAGAAGCTATTACGCCAATGGCTTAAAAAAACGGGTGAGTAAATTTATTCGACAATGAGTAAATTTTACAAGCCAAAATAATCATAAAACTCCAGCTACCATAGCCTCACGATGTTTAACTACCCGTGAGGCTTTTTTATGACCAACACCCCCACCAACACAACCTTGGGCGACTTCTGCCCGAAGAATACCTTTGCAACTCACCCCGACAATCCGCTGAAAGAATCGGAATTTAATTGGCTGTTTAAAAACCGCGAGGCAAACGGCTTTAAAGAAGCGTTTGTCAAAGTGACGGCCAGAAACTTTCTGGTTCACGTTCCCACTTTTACCCAATGCCTAGCTGATCGAAGGGGCGCGTAAATTCTGCCCCATTCGCAATGTGTGCAACCGGCTACCGATTCGGAAAATCGGGCACAGATAGCCGGTATCGCATATCAAATGCGGAGGATAAGCAGTATTTGTGCGGCCTACAGTTAAAAACTACAGTGATTTTATTACTTGTGCCGATTTATCAGGCTTGAAATGGCAAAGAAAAACAAAGGGCCGAAGCTCAAATACGATGGTCGGGGCGGCGTTATGGTCGTCTCTAGGGCAATGCGAGAATCAAATGCTTATGAGTCGATGCCGCCCGCTGCAAAAGTGTTGATGGATTTGCTACAGATGCAGTGGCGAAACGATAGACCTGTTGCCTATGGTGTACGTGAAGCGGGTCAAAAGATTGGATGTAAACCTGAAACCGCTGGTAAAGCGTTTAAGGTGCTACAGGAGCGCGGCTTCATTGTTTGCGAAACAGAGTCTTTATTCAACAGCAGAACGGGCAGTAAGGCGCGTGAATGGCGTTTGACCTGGATGCCGTTTGATTTTAGAAATCCAACTCATGATTGGGAGAAATGGAAGCCGGAATATTAAAGCAACCGTACCGAAAAGGGGGACACAAAATCATTTTGTATGCTCCATATCGGTACACAAATTTATTTAATTGGGTTTTGTGTACCGATTAAGGCTACGCAAGAAGCAAAAATCAATGACTTACAAAAGCCTTGCTTACCCCGTTTTGGTACACACCTACATTAACCATACCCGTATGAAAAATATTATTTACATGCCTAAAGCAAACGATCCAGATCAGCACATAGGTAAACAACCCTGGCCGGGGTAGTCGTAGTGCAAAATAATGGTTAAGTCTCCTAATCCTAATTTAGTAAAAATCCATCGTGGTACAGGCATCCTAAGCAAAAGAGCAGCCGGTTTAAGCAGCGGCTTTGATGTGATAGTCACGAAAATAACACTGAAAGGACAGCACCCAATGAATGCCATAGCAAACAGAACCCATTTTCAGATCCACCAGTCGGCTAAATACTTTGATGCGCGTGAACTGCAAGCGCAGACCGGACAACCCGCTTCTGCATTTGGCGAGGTCGTCTTAAAAGAACTGATCGACAATGCTTTAGACGCTTGTGAGAGCGCAGGCATTGAGCCGGTTATCAGCATTGGTTATGCCGCCGTTGATAACCGGCTACGCATTGCTGTTAGTGATAATGGCGCAGGCATAAGCGAGGATGTTATCAACAACATTCTGAACTTTAACACGCGCACCAGCGACAAGGCGGCGTATAAATCACCGACGCGGGGCGCTCAGGGTAACGCCTTTAAAACCATTATCGGTATTCCTCACGCTTTAGGCGGCGGCGCTATCGTGATCGAGTCGAAAGGGCTACGCCATGAAATCAATGCAAGCGCGACACCGGCAGGCACGGTCGAAGTTGACCGCCAAACCAGCGCCATAGATGAAACCATTGGCACAACGGTTTATGTTGATATGCCCTTTCGTGAATGCTATCCCTACTGGTACGCACGGGCAACGGCGCTGTTTAATCCTCACGCATTTGTAAAAATCAGCAGTTTTGATGATATTGGTTTTAGCATGGTAATTGCCGATGAAGAAAACGCAGAAATCGACGAATTTTACAAAAGGCTTGGTGAATGCCAAAAGATCAAGCCGAACGAACCCACTAGCGCCCACTGGTACGGCGCTGATGACTTTGAAAAACTGGTATTTTTGCAAGGCTCACAAAAGGACATTCCCCTGGGTGAATTTGTCCGGCAGTTTAGAGGTCTGTCATCGTCGGCAAAAGCTAAACAGATAACCGGGCAGCTCAAACAGTTTAAGCTGGTATCTGACATTTACCGCGAACCGATAGCCATTGAATCCATGCGTCAGGCTATGCAAAGCGAGTGCAAGCCGGTACAGCCCAAAGCATTAGGCGCAATCGGTGAAGCAAGCCTATTGGCTAGGCTGAATATTGTTGATGATCATGAGGTAATGGCGCTGGGTTCTCTTATTGGCGGTTTGGGTACGCCTGAACCCTTCAACAGCAACCGCCATTGGTATAAGCAAGTGTCCGGCATGATCGACAATGTGCCGTATGTGTTTGAAATTATGATCGCTGAATCCGATGGCGCTACCGGCTTTTATCATGGCGTGAACCACTCGCCCACGTTTGGCGACTTCCTGCGACAAACCACTATTAAATCAGGCGAAATTGAGGGCGTAGGCATTGCTGGCGCACTGGCATTGATAACCCAAAGTCAGGAGCATATTGTTATCGCCCACTTAATCGGCATTGGCCTACCGTTTTTAGATCATGGCAAAAGTAACGGCTACCCACTTAAAACGGGACAAAACGCAGAACTAGCCACGGTATATCTGTATCATTAGTTAATGACAAAAAAAACAGAACGACACAAGCTATACGCGCGGCTAGCAGAAGCATTGTCACTGAGATTGGCAAAATTGGC
>JAUXXQ010000097.1 GCA_030684815.1 Methylobacter sp.
AGCGCTGGCTTTCGAGTCGGAACCTGTTGAAAAACTACAATTTTGTGCAAAAAACGGGAACACTATTCTGCACCTGAACGGTGATTGAGTATAGCCTATTGCAAAACCGGCTACCAGTAAAGATAATGGAACTTATCGTTAGCGGGCGGCAAATAAACTGATTTATTTAGCGATAAACTGAAAAAATTATTCATGTTTCCGTGTTTTTTTTGGGGGGGCGCACGAAACGGAACATAAACCCCGTTAAGGATTTTTTAGTAGTGCGACGTGAACGGTTACTCCTGATGAGCCATTAATCAACAAATCGGCTTACCCTGGCGCTTTACTTTTCGTACCGTTGACTTCCAAGCGGAAAGGGTAAAAAAGGGTGCTTGTGATAATAAATTTAAGCTGGGATACTCTGGTTGAGGCGGTTGAATTTCTTATCCTTTATCCTTTTCTCTGGTAGTATTATGTAACACTTGAGGCGGTGGCTTTCACGAGAGAATGCGCATTTATTCAGCAGCATCCCATAAACTGCGCTATATCACTGAGGTTTTTATGACGACATTACTTTGGCTACAAACCGGCTCTTGCGGTGGCGATACCATGTCAATCCTATGTGCAGACAGCCCGTCTCTGGAAGAACTCATTGATGAATACAACATCGAGATGCTTTGGCAGCCCTCCCTGTCCATAGGATCGACAAGCAAGTTGGACGTTTTAATCGAGGCAATCCTAGCGGATCAACAGGCCCTCGACATTTTATGCGTTGAAGGCAGCATCATCACCGGCCCCAACGGCTCAGGCATGTACGATCCGTACCGGGGGCGTTCCAAAATGAGCCTGATCAGCCAACTGGCCGAAAAGGCCGAATACTTAGTCGCTTTGGGCACTTGCGCGTCATACGGCGGCGTCCATGCTGCGCCGCCCAATCCGACCGACTGTCTCGGCTTGCAGTTCGACAAACAATCTCCCGGCGGCTTATTGCCGATCGAATGGCGCTCGCGCAAAGGCCAGCCGGTCATCAATATCTCGGGCTGCCCGGCGCACCCCAATGCGATGACCAAAACGTTGGCCATGCTGGCATCAGGGCTGCCAATAGAACTCGATCTTATCAACCGCCCCAAAGCTTTTTTTAATACCACTGTGCATCAGGGCTGCACCCGCAACGAATATCATGAGTACGACGTGGAAGAAACCGTGTTCGGCGGCAAGGCCTGCATGTTCTTTAATCTGGGCTGCCAAGGGCCGGTCACGATGGCTATTTGCAATACCGAGCTCTGGAATGGCCGCAGTAGCAAGACCCGTGCAGGCGTGCCGTGTTTCGGCTGCACCTCCCCGAATTTCCCCCAAGATCAGGATCTGTTCCGCACCGAAAAAATCGGCGTCATTCCGGTGCATCTGCCGCTGGGTGTAGAGCGTTCCAATTATATGGCTTACAAGAGCCTGGCCCACGAAGCGGCACCTGAGCGGGTGCTGAACAAGACTATGGATCCTTAAGCCCATGTCCAAACGAATCATTCAAATAGACCTTAACCGGGTTGAAGGCGATCTCGATTTTCAGCTGGAACTGGAAGGCGGAAAAGTCGTCGATGCCCGCTGTATCGGCTCCATGTATAGAGGCTTCGAACAAATCCTGATAAGCCGCAAGCCCAAAGATTCGTTGGTCATTACGCCGCGTATCTGCGGTATTTGCGGCACCGCGCAATTAAACGCTGCGGTGCTCGCACTGGAACACCTCGGCGGCATTCCCGTGCCGCCAGCTGCTATGCGTATCCGCAACCTGTGTTTAATGGCCGAGACGGTGCAAAGCGATTTGCGGCAATCTTTTTTATTTTTCACTGCGGATTTCTGTCACCCCAAATACGAGCCTCGGTCGTTTTATCAAAAAGCGCGCGCTGCTTTCCTGCCGTTTAAAGGCTCGGTTCACCGCGGAGCTCTCGAACATTCGCGTCATATCGTCGAAATTATTGCGCTGTTTGGCGGTCAGTGGCCGCACTCCTCTTATATGTTGCCGGGCGGGGTGACTACGCCTGCGAGTAGTCGCCATATTATCGACAGTCTGTCTATCCTCAATAAAATGACCCGCTGGTTCGAACAGGACATCATCGGCACAGACCTGGATTCCTGGCTGGCATTGCAATCCGCCGACGAATTCTTCACCTGGTTGACAGCGAAGGATACCCATACCAATAGCGCCATCGGATTATTTACGCTAATGAGCCGGGACATCGGCCTGCATCATTTAGGTTTCGGCACACCCCACATGCTCAGTTACGGCGCTTATGATGACCCGGCCGACGCTGGGACTTTTCCTCCGCAACGCAAGCATTTGTTCCGGGCCGGTTTCCTCAATGGCGATACCGGCAACGTCGAGCCTTTCGAGCAAGCCGAAATCACCGAACATGTGCGCTATTCCTGGTTTCAGCCGTACACGGGCGGTCGCCATCCGTTTCAGGGGCAGACCATCCCGGATTATCAGCCCCATTCAGACCGTTATACCTGGTGCAAAGCGCCGCGCTATCAGGATAAAGTCGTACAAACCGGCCCTCTGGCCGATGCGCTGATCGACAGCGAACCTTTGATCCGTTCGCTATATCAGGCGGAGGGCGGCAATGCCTGGCTGCGCCAGTTCTCCCGCTTGCGCCGTACCGCCCGGCTGCTGCATAAAATGCGCGAAATACTGCATGAGCTGGCCGCGCATCCTAACGATCCGCATATGATTTCTCCCGATACGCTGGAAATTCCCGACGGCGAAGGCTTCGGGCTGGTAACGGCGGCGCGCGGCGCGCTGGGCCATTGGCTGCAAGTCACCGACGGCGTGATTAGCCGCTACCAAGTTGTTACGCCAACCGCCTGGAACGCATCGCCGAAAGACAGCGCAGGTCGGCACGGGCATTGGGAGAGCAGTTTGATCGGCTTGACGGTCGACGACCCCGACGATCCGGTGGAAATCGGCCATATTATCCGTTCCCATGATCCCTGTCTGGTCTGCACCGTGCATGTACTCGACACGGGCAAACGCATCACTTTATGGCCTTAAGCCAGATGCGCCACATTATTTGTTTCGGTAACGAACTTCATGGCGATGACGGCTTCGGTACCCGTGTCTATGCCCAACTTCATCGGTTATCGTGGCCGAAAAATATCGAGGTATTCAATGCGGGTGTCGCCGGACTCAATGCGCTCCGGTTTCTTGAAAACTGCAGCCAGGCGATTCTGGTCGATGCCCTAGTCAATTTCGGCAATGTCGGCGAGATTTGCGTGTTGAGACCGGAAGATTTGGCCGACAGACCCGAGCAGCTTACCGGTCATGGTCTGGGCCTTCCGTATTTGCTGGAAGCCCTTAAAGTCGTCAGGGATCCGCTACCGGACATTCTGATTGTGGGCGTCGAAATTGCTGCCGTCAGCCCATTTTCTTCCGTTCTGTCCGACAAGACCGAACAGGCGGTACCCAAAACCGTCCAATTGATACGAGGTCTTTTGTCGGAATGAGCTGTCAAAGTTTTCGCGAGGTGATCGTTGAATCGGTCACGTTCCTCGACTCGGTCGATCCGCCGCGCTGGAAAGGCCGCTTGCAATTGCCGGGCAGGCATCGCCCTGTCGATATTCTGATTTTCAATATTCAGGGTGAATTTAAGGCCGTTCCTGCTCGCTGCTCTCATGAAGGTTACGATCTGACGCATTGTCCGCTGCTCAATGAAAATATCCTTGTTTGTCCGGCGCACAGCCTACGCACTGATTTAAAGCTTTCCGAATTCCGTGTAAGAGAATACAACGGTCAATTTTTAGTATCCATAAACGAAATCAGTCTTTTTGAAACAGTTGAAAATCGAATCGAAATGATCCTGGGCAGCGAGGATTCCGAAACAGTGCTGCAACTGCGAGAGGAGATCGATAAACTACAACTGGCCAACCTGAAACAGCAAAGGCAAATCCTGGTCATCACCCAAAGCATGGATGCCATGCTTTGCGAATCGGAACAGCAAAAGGCAAAGCTCCAGAATAAAGCGAACCAGCAGCAAGTTCTGAGCCGCTTTGTCGACCGGGTCATGGATACCATGGACGATCTGCTGTTCGTCATTGATACCGAAGGCCGAATTCGGCGGCTGAATACCGGTGTGGAGCGGGAACTCGGGTTCACCGAAGCCGAGTTGCTGGGAACCGGCATCGACGATTTACTGCCTCCGGCAGAACAACAGTCTCTTGCCAGACATTTGCCGACACTGCCCTGGCCGATCCGATCCGTGCTGCTGGAAACCGTCCGGCTTAACGGCTGTTACACCGGGGAGCATGAGCTTTTAAGAAAAAGTCAGGATACCTCCAAAGCCATTTATTGGCTGAAGAGCGGTTTGCTGCATTCGGAGCAGGGCAAACTGGAAGGCGCCGTCGTGACCGCCTTAAACATCACCGAGTTGAAAGACCGGGAAACCCGGCTGCGGCTGAGCACCAAAGTCTTTAACAATACCAGCGAGGCGATTTTTATTACCGATCCGCAGGGTACTATCCTGGAGGTCAATACGGCATTTAGCACAATCACCGGCTATCAGCGCTTCGAAGTATTGGGTAAAAACCCCCGGATATTGAGATCGAAACTGCATGATCGGCCGTTTTACAAGCAGATGTGGAAATCGTTATTGAATGAGGGCGGCTGGAAAGGAGAAATCTGGGACCGCCGAAAAAACGGCGAGTTCTGTCCAATGCTGCTCAGCATTAACGCCGTTACCGACAACAAGGGTCAGTTAACGCATTATGTGGCGATAGCCACGGACATCAGCCACCAAAAACAAACGGAACAGGAACTCACACAGCTGGCGTACTACGATGTGCTCACCAGCCTTCCCAACCGGTTTCTGTTCAAGGATCGATTCGAACACGAAATCTGTTTGGCGCAACGCAACAACGCCCGTCTCGCCTTGTTTTTTCTTGATCTGGATCATTTTAAAAACGTCAACGATACGCTCGGCCATTGGGCAGGCGACAGTTTATTGCAGATCATCGCAACACGTATTCAAAATTGCTTACGCAAATCCGACACTGTTGCCCGTATGGGCGGAGACGAGTTTACCATTATCCTGCCCGGTTTAATCGGCATTACCGATGCCACCGAGCTTGCCCGAAAACTGGTCGATGCGATGACCCGGCCGGTGCAAATTAAGGATTATACGGTTTTCGTCGGCGTCAGCATCGGCATCGCCATCTTTCCCGATGACGGTAATGACTTCGACACCCTGACCAGACATGCGGACACCGCCATGTATGCGGCAAAAGCAAAAGGCCGGGGCATGTTTCAATACTTTGAAACGGGCATGAACGAGGCCGCCCACCAGAGATTATCACTGGAAAACGCCTTGCGGCTGGCCATTGAACAGGAAGAATTCCAACTTTATTACCAGCCCAAAGCCGACAGTGCTTTAAGCCGAATAACCGGTGCCGAAGCACTGATCCGCTGGAAACGCCCAGGTTTTGGCATTGTACCACCGGACCGCTTTATCCCTATCGCAGAGGAAACGGCTTTAATCATTCCGCTGGGCAAATGGATACTCAGGACAGCCTGTTTGCAAGCCGGTGAGTGGGCCGATAAGCGGGATGGCTTCCGAATCGCCATCAATCTTTCGCCGCTGCAGCTTCTGGCCGATGATTTTATTGCCGTGCTCGACCACATTCTGGCCGAAACCGGCACCCATCCCGAATGGATTGAATTGGAAGTGACCGAAGGCCTGGTCATGCACGACATCGAAAAAGCGGCCGAGCGCCTGCATCAAATCCGGGAGCGCGGTATTCACGTTGCGATGGACGACTTCGGCACCGGCTATTCATCTTTATCCTATTTGCAAAAATTGCCGATCCAGACGCTTAAAATCGACCGATCGTTCATTCTGGCTTACCGCAATGATCCGGACTCGAACGAGGCGGCATTTATCAAAACCATCGTATCCCTGGGACAGGTTTTGAATATGAAAGTTATCGCTGAAGGCGTAGAAACCGAATCCCAGTTGACGCTGTTACAGTCTTTTGGCTGTCACGAGATTCAGGGATATTATCTCTCTCCGCCACTACCCGCTGATGAATTCCAGAAACGCTGGATTGACCGGCTTTAGCCCGCAGTGATTTATTTTCCATCACAAGGTTAAAACCACCGGCTTCCAGCCGGTTAGCTTCAGCTGATAAAATAGTTCATTTTGGAGAGTGTCATGGACTACAGGTATGGGGCCTGGTTCAAAGCAGGGTAACTGTAACGGCTTGCATTTGAAAATGGTCGTGCTCGCAATCAGCGTCGTTTTGGGCTCAAATTAAATGCAAATGAAAATGTAGTTCGGCTCACATTATCTGCAAATCTGCTTGCATTTATCCAGACTGGCTCGCATTTCGTTTTTTTGTGCTCACAATAATTGCAAATGTAAAATACCCCTGATTTCGTTTCATTAGGGTCTAGATCTTAATATTTAGTATCTCTCAAAAATCTAATTAAATCCTATTGGAACAAAAAAATCGTCTCATCATGTCGGCTCATTTGGGTGTACCTATTTGGTACAATCGCTGAAAATCTTGGAAGCGAAGATTTTTAGCCCCCAGAAGCGATAGTGCATGTGTTTTCACGAAGCGTCTTTTTGCGTAGTGAAAATGCAGGCTATCCGAAATCGGCGTCGAGTCATTGCGAGAATGATGCTGGACACCCCTTGTTGGGTGTCCAGCGAAAGAAGCAGGATGGCTGGGGCCGCCGGAGGCATTGGTTGCCGCGTGATTTTTGCCGCTTGCTTGGGCTGGGATGCCCAAAACAAGCTTTCGCAAAAATAGCGGCACTATCAGCGGTCTACTTTCATTTGCATTTATTGTGAGCCCAGGAAAATGAAATGCAAGCCGGTGCCGATAAATGCAAGCTCATTTGCAGATAATGTGAGCCCGGCTGTTATTTCAGTTGCAATTAATTTGAGCCCAAAATTGCGTTGATTGCAAGCCCGACTGTTTTCAAATGCGAGCCGTTACAGGTAGCAGAAACAAAATGAGCGTTTTAGCAGACACCCAAATTTAAAGAATTCACGAGACTATTAAGAGTCGTCAAATTGACGTACAATAGTAGCCAATATGATGAACATGACCCGTGAGGTTCCGCCATGCCCAATAACAATGTGCAGTTAGCACAAAAGCCAGTACACAAGGAAAGACTCGGTTTTCGTCTGGATGAACAGACGAAAGACTTGATTGAACGCGCAGCTCATTTGGAATCACGAAAACTGACTGATTTCTGTATTGCGGCGCTGACCGATGCGGCACGACGCACCATTGCGGAGCATGAAACACTAAACCTTTCCGATCGTGACCGAGCCGTATTTTTCGATACGCTCATGAGTCCACCGCAAGCCAGTGAACGGCTTGTCCGCGCATTAGCCGAGCACAAGCGGCGGATCATTTCATAAATGACTGAGGTGATTTCACCGGACTTAAAAATAGAACCACTCGGCTCCCACCACCATCGCACTGGCTTTGCCTGTGGCGTCGAAAGCTTGGACCGTTATTTCAAAACGCAAGCCAATCAGGATGTGAAGCGTAAAATAAACGGCGTATTCGTTCTCGTCGATCCGTGCGAACCGGCTAAAGTACTCGGCTACTACACTTTGTGTGCGACCGCGCTCGCGCAAGGGGACATACCTGTGGCTGCCCGCAAGCACGTCCCACGCTATCCCTGGGTCAGCGCAACACTGGTGGGCCGTCTGGCCGTCGTAGGCCATCAACAAAGACAGGGGCTGGGCGCACTACTGCTCGCGGATGCGGTGAAGCGTGCTTACGCGAGTGCAAGTTCTATTGGTTCATCCATGCTCATCGTAGACGCCATCAACGAGCAGGCTGCCGCCTTCTATCAGGCCAATGGCTTCGTTCGTTTGCCAGACTCCCTTCGGTTGATACTGCCAATGCAAGTGATTGCGAAGCTGGTGGCGTCGTAACCGCCAATAGTGGCCATTGTTAAATTGAAGTCGCCCCAGGATTACCGCTGGCGTCCTTACGATTCTATTCTCATGATTTATATTATCGGGCGCCGTGTTGGGGCCGAAAAAAATACAGTGCTTTTCGAGAGCGCTACGGCATGGGTATTGCGCTAAACCTTGTGCAGGGCAGGGCGCTTATTTTTGAGGGCGATTTTCGCGTTTCTTACGATGTTTCAGTTGGGTAATTTTTGAGCATCGGGCATACTCCGCAAGATAAACGGGACATTTTTCGGTAACAATTTAGGTACGAATGAAACCCCAAAAACAATGATATGGTTATGTCGAAAAACAAAATAATAGCCCCGGAAGCTCGAACCCTGATCGAAACACGTATGGCATCAATTGCTAGCGAACATCACATTAAAATCATCTATGCCTGCGAATCCGGCAGTCGGGCCTGGGGTTTTCCATCACCGGATAGCGATTACGATGTGCGGTTTGTTTATGTGCATCCTTGGAACTGGTATTTGACATTGGAAGAAGATCGGGATGTGATTGACTTACCCCTGGAAGATAGTTCCGCCGGCTTGCTGGATTTAGGTGGCTGGGATTTGCGCAAAACATTGCGCCTGCTGCGCAAATCAAATCCCGTCATCTGGGAATGGCTTCAATCACCCGTTTGCTACCAGGCTGAACAGACTTGGTACTTTCGGGAATTACGCAGTGTATTCGATCCTTTTTATTCGCCGATTGCAGCCTGTCATCATTATCTGTCTTTATGTCGCAATACCCTGAATCAGACGTTAAGCGGCCCACATGTAAAAATCAAAAAATATTTCTATATGCTCCGGCCTTTATTAGCGGCTTGCTGGATAGCGCGTTATCATACGATTCCGCCGATGGAATTAGCCTTGCTGTTGCCGCTGCTGGATGATCAACCTGAAATCAAGAGCTGCATAGTCGAGTTACAGGAACGTAAACAGCACATTGATGAGCAGATTCCAATTGCCCGTATTGCCATGATTGATGATTTTTTGACGACTGAACTGACTCGTCTGCAAGGATCGGCAAAAATGTTGCCGACAGGAAATGGCAATACAGCCAATTTGGACAGGTTGTTTCAGCAGTGCCTTGGTTTATAAGTACCGGCCTATCGGCAAAGGGAATCACATAATTTAAACCTTATGAATTTGACCATCGCTGATCTTAAACAACAAAATCTAATCTTACTGGAGACAGTAAGCGGCAGCCGAGCCTACGGTTTGGACACCCCGGAATCCGACACGGATATGCGCGGCGTGTTTATACTGCCGCAGGATCTGTATTTCGGGTTTAGCACTATCGAGCAAGTTAGCAGTGAACGCAATGATCATGTGTATTATGAGTTGGGCAAATATCTCAAATTGTTAGCCAAGAACAATCCGTCCAGTATCGAGCTGCTGTTTGCGCCCAAGGACACGATTGTTTTTCAGCATCCATTAATGGAACGAATCAAGCCTGAATATATTTTGTCGCGCTTATGCAGGGACAGCTTTGCCGGCTACGCATTAAGTCAGGTTAAACGGGCCAAAGGTTTGAATAAAAAGATTTTCAATCCTGTGGCCGATGTTCTGCCCCGCCCCATTGATTGTTGCCGAATCGTCGAAGGGAGCCAGACGATTCCTGCAGAAGAATGGCTTGCCGGACATCAAATGGTCGCCGATCATTGCGGATTGACGGCATTGCCGCATGTGCGCGATGGTTACGCGCTGTTTTATGCCGATGATTGCGATAATGCCGAAGCCCGTTTTAAAGGATTGTTTCGTTCGGACGCCATTCAGGGGCTATCACAACCCTCGCAAGATGTGTGTTTATCTTCGATTCCGAAAGGGATGCAGCCAAGAGCCTGGCTGGTGTTTAACAAGGATGAGTTTTCCCGGCGCTTGCGCGATTATCATGAATACCGGAACTGGGAACAATCACGGAACCAGGAACGTTATCAAGGTACCCTGAAGCATGGCGGCGGTTACGACGCCAAAAATATGATGCATACCTTTCGGTTGTTGCGGATGGCAAAAGAAATTGCTCAGTCAGGCCGGCCTTTGGTGCGTCGTCCGGATCGGGAAGAATTGCTGGAGATTAAATCCGGTCATTTCGATTATGAGGACTTAATGATTAAAGCCGATCAGGAACTCAAACAAATTGACGAAGGTTTTTCTGCCAGTCGATTACGGGATGAACCCGACACCGACCGAATCGAGCGGTGGGCGATTGAAATACGAAAGGCTTGGTATGCAGAGATGTTCCTTGTCTCCAAAAATTAAAGGCGTAGGTTGATGAAGAACAATTGCCTAGCGGAACGGATGATTGATTGATGTCTGGGTCGATGGTGAACGCATTGAAATCAGAGGTCTTGACGGTTCTGATTTACATCATAGAGTTCCACGGAGTGCCCGTAATCCAAAAACAGATGAAGCGATTAATTTACCGGCCAAAGTCGGAGTTCATTTTAAACCGGGTCAGGAGATGCGGGATCGGGTAAATGCCGCGCGTCACCAATACCGCATCAGAGAATAAAGTATTTTTCCATAAATCGTAAACACCGATAATTTTTTATGAACGTAATACATGGCACCTGGATTCCAAAAAACACGCAAGACTTCATTCAATCGGGTGATTTTTACCTAGGCCTTTTCCGCAAACCAAGATACCAAAAAATGAGTAAAATAAGCACCTATTCCAACCCTACAAAAAACCGAGATGACAACAGCAGCGTATTTTGGCCAAGCCGAGCGACAATCTATTAACGAGAGCCACTTATCTGATT
>JAUXXQ010000103.1 GCA_030684815.1 Methylobacter sp.
CAATATGGCGCGGGCGTTTATGCTTAGTTGACATTATAAAAAATCAGCACCCGTTTGACGGACTTATAACTAATTGAATAATAATATTTTTAGTTTTATTGGTTACCGGATTTTACGCTAATTACACAACCTTGACGTTAGCATTAACGGACTTTGTATGCCGCCAATATATAACTGATTGTTTTAAATCGTTTTATAAGACTGACAGACTCCTAGCTCCCCGGAATCCAGTAAGAGCCAATCATTTTAGTTCAGATAAATTTTAATGGTGGGATTTCCTCCTCTGTTTTTTGTTAACGCTGTGACATAGTCAATGATTGATTGATCCACAATACAATTCCTAACATAAGGTTCACTGCCAAAATAAATGCTATCCACTGTCATGCCGATTTTAAGTTGCGGCAAGGCAATTTCAACAAGCGTGGAAGTGCTTAGGAGCTTATTGGTTGGTTTGTTAAGCAGCAAGCCTTTTCGCCATCGCTTTGTAGCGGCAACGCATAGTTTTGACTGGGCGGTTGCATCTTTGACTTCTTCAACGGTTGCACCTCTGAGGAGTTTGGCGAAAATATCGACAACTTCAGGGTCATAATGACTTTCTTTTCGGATCATTAACTGGCTGAGCGCGGCATCGGCAAACATTTCTTTACCGGTCATTGATCCCTGAAGATAGCCAATATAGTCACTGACCACACTGAGAATAAGGGAGCCTAATGGAATTTTATGGTGCGCCAAGCCGTCGGGGAAACCTTCGCCGTTGTAGTGCTCATATTGGTGCCGGATTAAAATAATGGCATCTTTAAACTGTGTTAATCCGTTTAATAAAGTTTCACTTTCCACCGAATGCCCTAAATAGCGGTGTTTTTCGACAACAGACATTGAATAAAAAGGCTTTGTCAGCAATCCACCCGGCAAATCTATCTTACCAAGTTGCATCAACAATCCGGCATAGAGAATGCTTCCCTTTTCCTCTGTACTCATATCCAATACAGCTGCAATAAGCAGGGATTTTTCTGCGATATATTTTGACTGCCCGCTTTTAATGGCAGGGTGCATGTCAATAATACGTGAGAGTTTCCGGACGAAGTCAATGTCCAGCTTTTTTAATTGCTCATCCGCCGGATCAAGAGATTCGGTAGCCCTCCTGAATATCTTGATAGTTTGCTTGACTTTTTCTTCTAACCCCATAATGTTATTCATTTGTCGGCCCTAATCTCCAGATTGATATCGGTTTGCATGCCCTGCGTGGGCAACCGATATTGTATTAAAACTCATCATTGTCATAAAATCCCTCCCATTCATCACAGTCCTCAGCAACAGTAAAGAGAGTTACGGAAAGTCTAATAGAATCAATTAAATAAAAACGTGAAATTGTATTTTGTTGTTTTTTACCGCAATCGTTGCCGATTTGGGCTATCAACTTAGCGCGGGACAGACCTTCCAGGTTTTAAAAACCTGGAAGGTCTACTTCGGCATGTTTGTCCCGCTTTAAATGGGAAGCCCCGATTTGATTAAAAAATGACCAAAATGCACAGAACTCGAATAAGTAAAATAAACAATGCATTGATTTTAAATAAGTTATACAGCGAGCAGCGGCTGTAATTCTAGTTTAGTCATCTAAAGTACGCTGTGCGTACCTTAGAACAGCAAGTGCCGCTGCTTGAGCTGTTTAGCCAAGTGTTGGCGCTGTTGTTGGTCGGCAAAGAACTCGGATGATTATGTGCTTGCCAAGAATGAAATTAATGGGGGCAATTGGTCAGGGTACGCTACACGTATCATTTTTTCAAGTTTCACGGTAGCTGGGTAGGCCGGGGCACATATTGTTCGTCACTCTATACGCGGATCAAAGCATATAGCATTGTGGAGCCATTACGAATGATGTAATAGGGCTGACCCTAGTAAACAACGCATAAAAAAATCATATAGTTTTTTTATGGTAATATTTGGCTCGATATATAGTTATGCTATGTATTGATAAAAACAACAATAACAATTCTAAGGATCACAACTCATGAAAATTTTAAAAAACGCGCTGTTAATTCTCTTTATTGCCGCTTCTGTTCTGGGTATTTCTTCTGTAGCTGTTGCCGGGGCTAATGAAGATGCGGTTAACAATATATCGGCAAAAGTTGCTGAAGCCGTTCATGCTATTGACGCAAATGCTGCTAAGGAAGATGTAGTTGATTTAATTAGGCAAGCTACTGATTTAGTCAAAGATCTGGCTTTGAGCGATGCTCTGGATGTTAGGCGGCAACGCTCTAATACTCATTTGAAACAAGCACGAACAGCCGCTAATACTGGTGATTTAACTGCAGCAAAAGAACATTTGGAACAAGCGACCCAAGGTTTTGCTGAGTTAAAAAAACTGTTGTAATTAGCGGGTAAAGTCAGGGGTGGGTCGGGTTAGGCGTTAGCAGTCCCCGGCCTGCCCGTATTGCAAGATTATATGGGAAGTAGCCGGGTAAAAGCGCGCATCTCACCCCATTTCAAAGCCCAATCGCATTGGGGATTTTGATTTCAAAAATGGTTTGTCTGTTGACATGAATTATTCAACGGCACTCCCCATCATTTGGTTGGGGGCCAATCCTTTAAGCCAAGTGTGATAAACAGGTTGTTCGGCTTGACCGCTCTGATTGATAAAATTGAAGGGCACAGATACCAATTCCATGCCCCGGTTAACCTGGACGGCAAAATGCAAATGCGGGCCGGTGGTAAAGCCGGTGTTGCCGGAATGGCCGATCAATTGCCCGGCAGCGACGCTCATGCCCGGATAAACTTGGGCGGTTTCCAACTCCAGGTGCGCGTAAACACTCATTGCGCCGTCATCGTGCAGAATCCTGATGTTGTTGGCTTCGCTGCTGTAGGCTTTGTTGTCGCCACCTTTATAAAAATCATTTTCGGTTTCGACCACGATGCCGGATTTGGCGGCATAAACCGGCGTACCTACAGGCATGACAATATCCACGGCATATTGGTTTTGCGCATCGGTATGGCTAAAACTGCCGCCGAAAGCCTGGGAGATTTGAAATTCGGCATTCGGTGCTATCGGCGGCAAATAGCTGACGATGGCGTTGTAGTTTGGCTGCGGTGCGCCGATCATGTAGCGGTATTTAAGTGCCAATTTCCAGCCTTTTTCCGTATTAACCGCATGGGCTTCAAACAGGGTGGGGGAGGTGCCGGATTCAACAATAAAGCGTCTGGGTAACTCAGGGTTGGTTTGGACATTGTCGCGCTCGGAAAAGTTGATCTCGACTTCGACAGGCCCCGGATAATCGTTACGGATATAAAACTGTGGATGCTGTTTTTCGCCTGCTTGCAATAGCGAGATGGCTTGTTTGGCTGCCGCTTTAATTTGCCGGATTTCGACTTTTTCTTCGGTGTCCGGGCGCTTGTCGGTAAAATGCCAGATACCTTGTTCGTCCTGAAATTTATACAGTTTTTTGGCGCTCGTATTAAATGAACACAGCGTCAATAGGACAATAATTAACGGTAATATTTTCATGGGTGACACGCTAAAGAAAAAGTACCTACTCTTTAGGCTGGCTGGGGAAATAAGGGTCGGCAATTAAAATGGGGATATACAGGGCAATCATAACCGCAATGGCGACAAAAGCCGGATTAATGACACCGGACAACCAATAGGCGATAAGACCGCCCCATACCATGCGCATCGGCCTGGGGACTTTAATTGTTTTCAAAATAGGCTCCTTTGGGGCTTCGTTCCTGCGCGCTACGTGGGAACGAGAAAATTAGGCCTTCCTTGGTTTTAAAAACCTGGAAGGTTTGCTTACAGGGGCTTGTTGCTCAGTAAATTAACCTGAACATCCATGCTGTTCAGCTGGCAACCTACGCCGAACTGGTGAAATATCGACACATCAGCGGCGTCGCGGCCAAAAGCAATAATCACCCGGCCGCCGCGCAAATCGCTCTGGGTGGGATCGAAAGCGTACCAGCGGCCGCCGACATAGGCTTCAAACCAGGCATGTAAATCCATCGGTTCCAGCTGGTATAAATAGCCCACCACCAGCCGCGCCGGAATGCTGATGCTGCGACATAAGGCAATGGCCAGTTGTGCAAGATCTCGGCAAACGCCGTAGCCGCGATTATGGGTTTCAACCGCCGATAACGGATAGTCGCTGGAACCGGGGATGTAGTTTATAAAATGACGCACCCAGTCGGCAATTGCGTTGACCTGATCGTAACCGGGCAGCGCATTGGCGATGATTTCGCGGGCAAGATCGCCAAAGCGGTCTGATTCGCAATAGCGGCTGGGTAACAAAAAAGGTAATACCTGATTAGGCAAATCCTGAATTTCAATAAAAGCAGCCCCCGGCGTGCTATCAATATAATCGGCCGTGATGGCTTCGGCGGCGGTGCGAATAATAAATACGCCGGGCGGCGCAACCAGGCGTTGATAGAAATTGCCATAGCTGTCCTTGCCCTCAATGATCTGTACATTGGGCTCAACGATGTAGCTGGATTTGATGATTTTTTGTTGTGCGCCGTTCAAGGGCCTCAACATGAGAATTAAGGCGGTTGGGTCGTCTATCTGAAAGTGAAGGTTGCAACTGACGCTTAATTTCATTTCTATTTCCTCAATTTACAAATCGACCCGCATGACTTTAACCGCTTTTTTATTTAGGCAGGGCAGTGCCTTTATCGCCTCCCGCAGCTTGGTTTCCCAGCTGCGCCGCAGTTGCAGCAAATAATCGTCATCGTTGTCAAAGCAATAATATTCATCGAAGCTGAAGCTGTCTTTGCGGTAGATCAGCATGTCTACCGGTGCGCCGACGCTGGCATTACTGCGGATGGTCGAGTCCATCGACACCAGACAGCAGCGCGCCGCTTCGTCGATGGAGGTGTCCAGTTTAAGGAAGCGGTCGAGTATCGGCTTGCCGTATTTGCTTTCGCCGATTTGCAAAAACGGGGTGTTGGCTGAGCTGGTGATACTGTTACCTTCGGCATAAACCATATAAGCGCCATGCGGCTCGTCGCCGATTTGACCGGCCAGGATGAAGCTGGCGGAAGGGTTGAAAGCCGATTGGCCTTCGGTTGAAAGATGCTGTTTTTGTTTTTCGACGCTGACATGACCCAGATAGGCAGCCGCTTCGGACAGGCATTCGACGTTATTGATATTGACCCCGGCATTTTTAATTTTGTCGCGATGCAGTTGTTCCAAAACCGCCTGTGTGGTGGCAAGATTGCCTGCACACAATAAAACAATTTTGCGGTCATCGTTAGTTTTAAAGGCATGCATTTTGCCGTGGGTACTGACGTTATCAATGCCGGCATTGGTTCTTGAGTCAGAAACCAGAATAAGTCCTTCGTCTATCGAGGCTGCAATACAATAGGTCATAAAAATGTTCGTTTGTTGTAGTTAATGATGCTTTGCCACATTATCCTGCAAAGCCATGTCAACGTCTATGTTGCTCAAAACACACTTGAAATTTTCGGCTTCCCATTTAAAGCGGGACAAGTATGCCGAAGTAGACCTTCCAGGTTTTAAAAACCTGGAAGGTCTGTCCCGTGTTAAGTTGATAGCCAAATTTTCTGTTCACCACAACCCAGGTTGTGGGAGCGGCCACCCTGCCGCGATTAATGCGCACTGTTCGCGGCCGGGTGGCCGCTCCCACAATAATGCCGCTATGTCATTCCAATCTCAACACATCGACAGACACCGACAAAGTATGCGAGCCGCCGCCAAAGGCGATGCCTTTTAACGGCGTGACATCGGTATAATCGCGCCCCCAGGCCAGGGTGATATGTTGGTCGAACGGCAGGGCGTTATTGGTGGGATCAAAATCCAGCCAACCGGTGTCGGGCACGTACACTTCAAACCAGGCGTGGGACGCATCGGCACCGACTAAACGCGGCTTGCCCGGTTCCGGCAGCGTTTCCACATAACCGCTGACATAGCGTGCGGCAATGCCCATAGAGCGTAGACAAGCAATCGCCAAATGGGCAAAATCCTGACACACGCCACGGCGAAAATGCAGCACGTCGGATAATGGCGTGGCAATGGTGGTAAAGCTGGGGTCGTAAGTGAAATCCACATGGATGCGCTGCATCAAATCGGTCACGACCTGTACCAAGGGGCGGGCAGGCTGAAATGAAGGCTGCGCGTAATCGGCCAGTTCGTTGCTGGTGTTCACCATCGGCGAATCGAGCAGGTACAGCTTGGCGTCCTGTAAGCCGTCATCGGGGCACTCTTGCTGTTGTTGCTGGCTTTGCGATTGCGATTGCGACTGCGTTTGTCTTTGCATTTGTTCAGGCCGGCCTTGCAGGCGGTCGCGCACCTGCTCCCAGGTGATTAAATTGGTTGGATGGTCACGGCTTTGCCGGGGAAATACGGTCACTTCGCTGATTGCCGTCACCATCAGGCGTTGATGTGCCTGTTGTATGGCGAAATAGGCGACGCGGTTGCCGAAAAAATCCAGGCGTTGCTGAAAATCAGCGGGTTCAGGCGTAATGTCAAAACGGCTGCTCTGGCATTGCTGGCGCCAGAAATCGCGTGGCTGCAAGCGTGCCTCATTTTGGCACAGGCCGACCATTTGGCTGTATTGGTACAGAGTGCTGTGGGTGATGCGGTATTTCACAGTTCATCCTCCGCTTGCGTTGGCGTCATCAGTTGCGGCATTTGGGAATGGCTGAAATAGGCTTGCGCCAGCACTTCATACAGTTGCCATAACAACGTTGTCAGCGCCGACAAAACGCTTTCCAGTTCGCTGTACACGCTGGCTTCGTCGTCGGCCTGAATCAGTTCGGATACTTTGAGCAGGCGCAAATCGGTGTAAGCCCTGAGTATCAGTCGCTCTTCTTCACTCAAGCGACCATTGCCGCGCTCTCTGGGCAAGGCACCGATATGGTTGGATAATTGCTGCAATTGATAAACCAGCGAACGCGGATGGGTTTCATCCTGCAGCAATAATTCCAGCACCATCGGCAATTGGATAAATGAACGGTAGCGGCGGCGGTAAATGCTCAGGCTATCGGTGGACACCAACACCGCTTCCAGCAGCTGGTTTTGCAAGGCCGGTTCGTGACGTTGCACCACCGTGGCGCGCAGCAACGCAACCAGGGCCAGTGAGCCCTCCAAACGGCGGCCGCTATCGAGCATCAACCAACCGGCTTCGCGAGTCATGCTTTCAGTGGTCAACCCAATAAAAGCGACAAAGCCGGTCATTAAATCATCCAGATGTTTTTGCAGTTGCTCCAGATCGCACTCGTTATTGACCACTCGCTGTTGCCAGCGCCGCTGAATGTTGTCGACGCAACGCCAGGTATCCTGCGACCAGGCATCGCGGATACTGAAAGCGGTTTGGGCAAAGGCTTGGATATTGGCAGTCAATGTACCGGCGCGTTGGGCATTTTTAGCCAAATCCAGCAGTTCATGCTGGGGCTGCTTTAATACGTCAGCATTGCTCTTGATAAATCCCGGATAAGTGCCGGTCACTTGGGTCAGCGCGCACAGCAACACACTCAGGCTCTGGCTATTGAGCGGGTCATCGGATTCCAGTGTTGTGGTTAATTTGAGCACTATGGTGCGCAGCAAACGCGTGGACGTTTTGATGCGTTCCAAATGCCTGCCCACCCAAAACAGGTTATTGGCGGCGCGGCTGGTTAGCGGTTCGGTGACCGGCGATAACACCACATTGCGCCCAGTTTGTAGCCATAAGCTGACCTGTCTATCCGGTTCGTCTGCCAATACCCAGGTGTCCTTACTGATGCCGCCCGCCTGATTCGACACAATAAAATCGTCCTGCTGGCGCGCCACCCGGGTCAGGCCGCCGGGCATCACCTGATAGCCGTCGCCGCCGGCAACGACAAAATTGCGCAACACCGCAAAGCGCGGCTCAATATGATGATCGACCAATGCCGGTACGGTGGAAAAACTGACATGCTCCTGACCGACATAACAATGCGGTTTGGTGATAATGGCGGCGCGTAGCCGCTCTTTTTCCTTGCTGCTTAACGCGCCGCCAAACAACACATGATGGCCCGCACTGCGGTTAATCGGCTTAATCACCAGCCGGTCGAGATTTTGCAGCACAAAATCGCGCTCACGGCGCTGACCGCACCACCATGTTGCCACCGACGGCAACAGCAATTCCTGATTTAAAAAATAGCGCGAAAGCCGGGGCAAAAAGGCCAACAAGCCCGGATTTTCCAGTACGCTGCTGCCCAAGGGATTGGCAATCGCCACGTTATTGCGGCGCACCGCTTCGAGCAGTCCGGCAACACCGAGCCGGGACGCGCTGCGCAATTCCAGCGGGTCGCAAAAAGAATCATCGACACGGCGCAAAATAACATCGACCGGCTGCAAACCATCCAGCGATTTAAGCCAGACGCGGCCATCGCGCACGGTCAAATCGTCGCCCTGAACCAGTGAAAAACCCAGATAAGACGACAAATAGGCATGTTCAAAATAGGTTTCATTCAGTGAGCCGGGCGTCAGGATGACGATGCGCGGGTCTTCTTTGTTATGCGGCGCACTGTCGGCCAGTCCTTTACGCAAGGCCTTAAAAAATACCGATAGCCGATGCACTTGGGTTTCGCGAAATATATCCGGCAATACCCGCGTCATTACGGTGCGGTTTTCCAAGGCATAGCCTGCGCCCGAAGGCGCTTGGCTGCGGTCATCCAATACCCACATGCGGCCGTTATGGCCACGGGCAAGGTTGGCCGAATAGACAATCAGGTGGCGCTGCTGGTGGGGCAGCGCGCCCACGCAAGGATGTAAAAAGCCGTCATGCGCCAGCACCAGTTCACTGGGTAGCAGGCCTTTTTTTAACAGCTGCTGTTTGCCGTAGATGTCTTTTAGCACCAAATCGAGCAGCTCGGCGCGTTGTTGAAGGCCGGCCTCAATCAGCCGCCATTCGTCGCTGCTGATCAGTAGCGGGACAGGGTCAAGCCGCCACGGGCGGGTCAGTTTTTGGCTGTCGCCGTAAACATTGTAAGTTACGCCGTTTTCCCGCAACAGACGCTGGGCTTCACGGCGGCACGATTCCAGTTGTTCACTGCCCATTGCGCCCATTGCATCCATAAAGCGCTCCCAATGCGGCAGCACCTTATGTTCTTTGGCGAGCATTTCATCGTAAACGCCCAATTGGGTGGCGTAAAACTGTACGCCAATATCGTTGACTGATGCGTTCACATGAGGCCTTGTTAATTTACTTGAAGACAGTTGTGGGAGCGGCCACCCGGCCGCGAACAATTGCGGGCTGTTCGCGGCCGGGTGGCCGCTCCCACAATCACTATAGCCTCATCCATCAAGACCGTTGTTCAATATCCTGATAATGCCGTAACGGCTCGCCGACATAAATCTGGCGCGGGCGGGTGATGACCACTTGCTCGCCGTGCAGCATTTCGCGCCAGTGCGCCATCCAACCGGGCATCCGGCCAATGGCGAATAACACCGTGTACATATTGGTGGGGATACCGGCCGCACGGAGAATCAGACCGGAATAAAAGTCGACATTCGGGTACAGTTTGCGGGAAATGAAATAGTCGTCTTTCAAGGCGATTTCCTCCAAGCGTTGGGCTATATCAAACAACGGATCGTTAACCCCCGCCTTGTTCAATAACTTGTCGCATTGTTTTTTTAACACCATGGCGCGCGGGTCGAAATTTTTGTAAACGCGATGGCCAAACCCCATCAACCGGCGTGTTGAATTCTTGTCTTTGGCCTGATTGATAAATTCGGTGCCGTCGCCGCCTTCGGCATGTATTTGCTCAAGCATCTGTATTACTTCCTGATTGGCGCCGCCGTGACGCGGCCCCCACAGCGCCGAAATACCGGCTGAAGCCACCGCGTAGACATTGGCCATGCTGGAGCCTGCGGTACGCACCGACGAAGTGCTGCAATTTTGCTCATGGTCGGCATGTAAAATCAAAAACATATCGATAGCCCGGACGATGTCGTCATCCAATTGGTAATCGCGCACCGGCGATGAAAACATCATGTTCAGGAAATTGCGCACATATTTAAGCTTGTAGGAAGGATAAATCAGCGGTTCGCCGATTGATTTCTTATAAGAAAAGGCTGCGATAGTGCGCACCTGCGAGATTAAGTTGATCACAATCTGCTGTTCTGTCACTGCATCGAGTTGATCGGGAATCGGGTAGAAAGTGGATAACGATGCCACCATCGTCGCCAAAATCCCCATGGGATGGGAGCCGCGTGGGAAGCCGTTAAAAAAATGATGCATGTCTTCATGGATAATCGAAGAGCCATTAAGGTCGGCTGAAAACTGTTCCAATTGCCGGGTATTAGGGAGTTCGCCATTCAGCAGCAGATAGGACACTTCAATAAATCGCGATTGCTCGGCCAATTCTTCAATCGGGTAACCGCGATAACGCAGTATGCCTTTCTCGCCGTCGATATAAGTAATGGCGCTTTTGCAGCTGGCGGTATTGCCATAGCCGTCATCCAGAGTCACGTAATGGCTTTGGTTGCGCAAGTTGGAAATGTCGATGGCTTTTTCGCCTTCAACGCCGATCATGGTCGGCAATGAGTAATCTTTATTGTCCAGCGTTAATGTAGCCGGAGCTAATGGCTTTAATCTATCGGTCATTTGAATATCTCTCTCAAGGCTGATGGCTACGAGGCCATCAGTTAATATTATTCCAGTATTCAATGGTACGCACAGCGTACCCTATGCCGCACAGGCATTATCCAGCCCGGTGCCGCAAGTCCATTGTAAACGGATATTCCGAACTTGGCTCCTCAATAGGCGGCGACATCGGTCTGGGCATGGTTATATTGGCGCTAAATTGTGCCGTTGCCTGAGAGCTGGACGACAGACTAATAGGCTGGCGCTCAATAATACCGGGCGTATGTCCGAAATCCCAAAACCGGGTGACACGCCGCGCCTCGGCTTCATAGCTGTTCACCGGGAAGGCATCGTAACTGCGGCCGCCGGGATGGGCAACATGATAAGTGCAACCGCCGACCGAATGGCCGTTCCAGGTATCAATCACATCAATCACCAAGGGCACATGCGGGCTGATGGTGGGGTGTAGCGCGGAAGGCGGTTGCCAGGCGCGGTAACGCACACCGGCGACATATTCGCCTTTGCGGCCGGTGTTGCGCAGCGGCAAGCGCCTGCCGTTACAGGTCAGCACATAGCGGCCTTCGGTAAAACCGCTGACTTTAATTTGCACCCGCTCGACCGATGAATCGACATAGCGCGCGGTGCCGGTGCTGCTGACTTCTTCGCCGAGCACATGCCAGGGTTCAATGGCGAAACGCATTTCCAGCTCAATGCCGTCGATCAGCGTGCTGCCGTAACGCGGAAAGCGGAATTCAAAAAACGGTTCCAGCCAGTCCAGTTCAAAGCCGTAACCGGCGCGTTGCAAGTCTTTAGTCACCTGCTTCATGTCTTCGCGGACATAATGCGGCAACATGAAACGGTCATGCAGTTCGGTGCCCCAGCGAATCAAATCGTGTTTATACGGTTCGCGCCAAAACCAGGCAATCAGCGAGCGCAACAGCACCATTTGCACCAGCGACATCTGCGCATGGGGCGGCATTTCAAAGGCGCGTAATTCCAGAATACCCAAACGCCCGGTTGAACTGTCCGGCGAGTAGAGTTTGTCGATGCAGAACTCGGAACGGTGCGTGTTGCCGGTAATGTCGGTCAACAAATGCCGCAACAGCCGGTCGACTAGCCAAGGGGAGGGCACGTCGCCTTCGGGCATTTGCTGGAAGGCGATTTCCAGTTCATACAGCTTTTCATCGCGGCCTTCATCGACACGCGGCGCCTGACTGGTAGGACCAATAAACATGCCGGAAAACAAATACGACAAGCCCGGATGATGCTGCCAATAGGTCAGCAAACTGCGCAGCAAATCGGGACGGCGCAGCAGCGGGCTGTCGGTCGGCGTTTCTGCGCCCATCGTGATATGGTTGCCGCCGCCGGTGCCGGTGTGGCGACCATCAAGCATGAATTTTTCTGTGCCCAAGCGGACTTGGCGCGCCTGCTCATAAAGCAGGGTGGTTTTTTGCACCAGCTCCGGCCAGGTTTTCGACGGATGAATATTGACCTCAATCACGCCGGGATCGGGCGTCACCATCAAGCGTTCGATACGGTAATCGCGCGGCGGCTCATAGCCTTCGAGTACCACCGGCAGCGCCAGATTTTCAGCGGTGGCTTCGACAGCGGCAATCAGTTCCAGATAATGTTCCAGCGAGGTCAGCGGCGGCAGGAAAATATGCAAACGGCCTTCGCGGGCTTCGACACAGACCGCCGTATGCGGCACTTCCACATCGATGGTTTTGGCATCGCCGACTTCCTGCTCGGGCTGTTCTTTCAGTTTTTGCTCGATGCGGCTGTAACGGCGGGAGACTTCGCCGTAATAATCGCCCAATTCCGGCAAGGCCTGGAACAGGCTTTGCTCTTCCTGGGTATCGCGTTGGTCGGGCGCGACCCACGGCAAACTGGCCAACGGCAAACGCAAGCCCATTGGTGAATTGCCCGGCAGCAAAAACAGCTGCCCACGGCGAAAATCCCAAGGCCCGCTTTGCCAGCGTTGCTGCGCCCAGTCCCATTTAACCGGCAAGGTAAAGCCTGCGGGTTTGGCCAAATCTTCATCGAGCAGTTGCATCAGCGTTTTGCGCTCAATCGAGTCTTTCAGGTTGCAGCTCAACGGGTCGATATTGTTCGGCAATGTGCCTTCCTGCCACAGATAGTAAAAACTGTCCTCGAACGCGGTCTTGATGTAGCGCGGCTGCAAGCCCAGACGCAAGGCAAACTGCTTGATAAACGCTTCCGCCTGTTCAACGCCATGGCCGTAATCTTTGCTAATATCGGCCAGCAGTTCCGGTTTGCGCCAAAGTGCTACGCCGTCTTTGCGCCAGAAAATGCCGTATTGCCAGCGCGGCAAGGCCTCGCCCGGATACCATTTGCCTTGCCCGTAATGCAGCATCGCGCCTGCGGTAAACTGCTCGCGCAAACGCAAAGTCAACTGATTGGCCAGCTCGCGCTTGTGTGTGCCATCGGCATCGACATTCCATTCCGCGCCTTCCATATCGTCAGCCGAAACAAAAGTCGGCTCGCCGCCCATGGTCAAGCGCACATCATCGGCCTGTAATTGCCGGTCAACCTGCAAACCCAGCGCGTCAATGCGGTACCATTGATCATCGCTATACGGCTTAGTCACACGCGGGTCTTCATGCAAACGCAGCACTGTGTTGCTAAATTCAAACGCGACTTCGCACTTGTCGGTGCCGCCGGTCACCGGCGCGGCGCTGGCAGGATCGGGCGTACACGCCAGCGGAATATGGCCTTCGCCAGCCAGCAAACCGGACGTGGGGTCAAGCCCTATCCAACCGGCGCCCGGAATGTACACCTCGGCCCAGGCATGTAAATCGGTGAAATCCTGTTCCGGCCCGGACGGCCCATCCAGCGACTTAATATCGGCAGTCAGCTGCACCAAATAGCCAGACACAAAGCGCGCCGCCAGACCTAAATGGCGCAATATCTGCACCAGCAACCAGGCCGAATCGCGGCAGGAACCGCTGAGTGAAGTCAGGGTTTGTTCACAGCTTTGAATGCCGACTTCCATGCGGATGTTGTAGCTGATCGCCTGAAACACGGTGCGGTTTACATCAACTAAAAAGTCGTTGATGGTGCGTTTACTCAGATCAAAGTCCGCCAGCCATTGTTTCAGCAAGGGCCCTTGCTCGGTAATTTCCAAATAAGGCTGCAATTCTTTCAATAACAGCGCATCGTAGCTAAACGGGTATTGTTCGGCATAGTCTTCGACAAAGAAGTCAAACGGGTTGATCACCGTCATGTCGGCAATGACTTCCACTTCAACGCTGAGTTGTGTGCATTTTTCCGGAAACACCACCCGCGCTTGCAGGTTGCCGAACGGGTCTTGTTGCCAGTTTAAAAAATGGTTTTCCGGCGTAATGCGCAGACTATAGCCTTTAATCGGCGTGCGGCTATGCACCGCCGGGCGCAACCTGAAGACATGCGGCGACAGGGATACCGGCCTATCAAAGCTGTAAACAGTTTTGTGACGGACAGCTACTCGAATGGTCATGGTTTTTTTCCTATTGCCAAGGGTGTTGGGCGTTGTAAATGCGCTGCTTCCCAATAAAATACAGGCGTGTTCCAGCCGCGACGCCTACGTCGCGGCTGGAAACCGTTTTGTCTCCCATGAAGGCAAGCAAGCACCATACCAAACGGCTAAAACGCTAAGTAGGCTACGCTGCGCATACTGTTAATTTGTAACTTGGCGTCGATAAGGTACACGCAGCGCACCCTGTATTACGTTGCCTTTGATTGTCGTTATTGCGCCAAATTGGTGCATCCATTCGCTAAAATAGGGCGCAACGCCCGCAAAAGGCGCGGTTTTAAACGATGGCAAGGCACAGCTATCAGCAGCTAACCAAACATGGCACTAATGATGCTAATTGTTTACTAAACCCACTAGCCATAGCATACGCCATGAAATCAATCTGGAAAAACTACAACACCGACAACGCTTACGATGAACTGATGAGCTCGGAATTCCAGCCCAGGCAAATCAGTCACCGCTTATGCCAATACCTGCACTCGCTCAATGCCGACGATATTGACAAGCGCAAGATGGCGGCTGAACTGGCCATTTTGGAAATGGGCATCAGTTTTACCGTCTACAGCGATGAAGGCAACATAGACCGCGCCTGGCCGTTCGACATCATTCCGCGCATCATTGCCTCTACCGAATGGCGCATCATCGAAAAAGGCTTAAAGCAGCGTCTGACCGCGCTGAACTGCTTTATCGCGGATATTTACAGCGAACAGGCCTTTATTAAAGACGGTCTTATGCCTGCGGAAATTATTCTCAGCTCAAAAAATTTCCGCAAAGAATGCGTCGGCATGACACCGCGCCACAACGTGTGGGCAAACATTTGCGGCACCGATTTGGTACGCGACAAAGACGGCATCATGTACGTATTGGAAGACAATTTACGGGTGCCTTCGGGGGTTTCCTACATGCTGGAAAACCGGGTCATCACCAAACGCGTGTTCCCCGAACTGTTGCAGGACATCGATATCCTGCCTATCGACGACTATCCCAGCCGCTTGCAGGATATGCTGACCTCGCTGGCGCCGGAACACATCAGCAAACCGCAGATTGTGGTGTTGACGCCGGGCATTTATAACTCGGCTTATTTCGAACACGCTTATCTGGCGCAGCAAATGGGCGCGCAACTGGTCGAGGGTGGGGATCTGGTGGTTAATGACGACGATTGCGTGTACATGCGCACCATCGAAGGGCTGGAAAAAGTCGACGTGATTTACCGGCGCATTGACGACGATTTTCTTGACCCCGAAGTGTTCCGCAAAGATTCCTCTTTGGGCGTGCCGGGCTTAATGCGCGCCTGGAAAGCGGGCAATGTGTCGTTATCGAATGCGCCGGGTGCCGGTGTAGCCGATGACAAAGTGGTTTATGCCTATGTGCCTGAGATGATCCGTTATTACCTGAACGAGGAACCCATCCTGCCCAATGTGCAAACTTATTTGTGCGGCAACCCCGAACATTTGGAGTATGTATTGGCGCACTTGCCCGAACTGGTGGTTAAGCCTGCCAACGAATCGGGCGGTTACGGGATGCTGGTCGGCCCCCATGCCAGCAGCCGGGAAATCGCCGCATTCCGGCAAATCATCCAGGAAAACCCGCGTAATTATATCGCCCAACCGACCTTGGCGATTTCCACTGCACCGACCTTGTGCAAAGGCCAGCTCGAACCCCGGCATATCGACCTGAGGCCGTTTATTTTGCAAGGCGCAAATACCTTTGTCACCGCCGGCGGCTTAACCCGGGTCGCGCTAAAAAAAGGCTCGCTGGTGGTCAATTCCTCGCAAGGCGGCGGCAGCAAAGACACCTGGATTATCAACATGGAGCGCAGCTAATGTTATCTCGATCAGCAGAACGCCTGTATTGGCTAGCCCGTTATCTTGAACGCACTGAAAATATCGCCCGATTGGTCAGTGTACACATGAATTTACTGATGGATTTGCCCAATAGCGTGGAAATGAGCTGGCTGCAATTAGTCCGCATCAACGGCGCCAAACAGGAGTTCCATGAAAAATACAAAGTGGCCAACGAGCATAACGTCACCCGGTTTTTGTTAGTCGACGAAAGCTATCCCGGCTCGTTGTTTTCGTCGTTAATCGCGGCGCGGGAAAATATCCGCACCTCCCGCGATTTGCTGCCTGATGAAGCTTGGGAGCAGGTCAACGAAATCTACCTGTTTGTAAAAAACAACATCGATTCGGTGTACAACCGCAGCAACCGGGTGGCGTTTCTGAACGAAATCCTCAAAGGCTGCCAACGCTTTACCGGCTTATTGTCGGGCTATATGAGCCACAATCATCCTTATCAATTTATCCGTTTAGGCAAAAACATTGAGCGTGCCGACATGACCAGCCGGATTTTGGATTTGGCGTCCTTGCTGTTGGCTGAATCGCGCAGTAATGAAATGCGCCAATATGAAAGCATTTTATGGCTGAACATATTGAAATCTCTCAATGCGCAGTTAATCTACCGCCAACAGGTCAGAAGCAGTGTCAACGGCGATGATGTGTTGAATTTTTTATTGCTGAATACCAGCCTGCCGCGTTCAGTGGGCTGTTGCCTTGCTGAAATTGCCGACTGTATCGATGCACTGCCCAATAACGACGCCTTGCCGGACGATCTGGCCAAACTGAAAGCTTATGTGCAAGGCATTGACATCCGCCAGAACACCGAAACGCAATTGCGCGGCATCCTCGATGACCTGCAAAACAAACTGGGGCAATTGCACGATAGGATAGCTAACAACTGGTTTTTGCAGGTGATTGCAGATTAATTATTTTCCCCTCCTTCCCATGCGGCGCGCTCGTCGTTATACATATCCTGCAACAACCCACTGTTCAGGGCTCTGCAAGTTAGGCCTTCCAAGTTTTTAAAACTTGGAAGGCCTGCATATCAGACTGTTTTACGGTTACGCCAGACAAGAATCTTCGGAATGACGACAGCACGTAAATACTTGTGTATATTTTCGTGCTGAGCGTGGATAATTTTTGGTATGTTTTTTCAGGAAATCGCCTAAGTTAGCGGTGATCTTCAAGGAATATTATTTCTCGAAACTAGCCTAAAGTGGTTTAATCGGCCAACCTTTTTTCAAGTTATACATACAGCAGGTTTTGTCCATGTGGGTACAAAAAGAGTTTTCATTGTCAGCAAAAAGCAGGGGCTTTCATCTGGTCACCGGTGAAATCCTGGGCTTTATTCCAGAATTGGCCGCGTTAGATTGCGGCTTGCTGCATCTGTTCATCAAACATACATCGGCCTCATTGACGGTGAATGAAAATGCCGACCCGACGGTGCGCATGGATATGGAAAGCCACTTTAACCGCTTTGTGCCGGAAGGCGCGCCTTATTACAAACACGGTTACGAGGGCGAGGACGACATGCCCGCCCATATCAAAAACAGCCTGCTGGGTTCCAGTTGCAGCATTCCGATTACCCATGGCGCGCTTAATCTGGGTATCTGGCAAGGGATTTATCTGTGCGAGCATCGCAACCAAGGCGGCAGCCGACGGATTGTGGCGACGATTCAAGGCCAGCCGCGCAGCGGCCAGGGTTGAGTATGTTGTATGAAAATCGACAAGCCTGCGCGGGGCTTTCTTGTTGAACGCCATTACCGACCTAGTTGTCAGGCCGGGCACCGACAGCTTATTCCCCATCGTCGGTATCGGCGCTTCGGCGGGTGGCCTTGAGGCGCTGGAAAAGTTTTTCAGCCATGTGCCGGATAATCTGGGTGTTGCTTTTATCGTCATCCAACACCTCGATCCCAACTACAAGGGCATGATGGAGGAACTGCTGCAACGCACCACGGCAATGGCGGTATTTCAGGCTAAAAACGGCATGAAGGTAAAACCGGATTGCATTTATGTCAATCCGCCGAATAAAGAACTGTCCATAAGGCAGGGTACGCTGTACCTGCTTGATCCGGTTGCGCCGCGCGGGTTGCGCCTGCCTATCGATGCTTTTTTCTGTACCCTGGCTGAAGACCGGCACGAACAGGGTATCGGCGTCATGCTGTCGGGCATGGGTTCTGACGGCACTCAAGGCCTGCGCGTTATCAAGGAAAAATCCGGCCTGGTGCTGGTGCAGGATCCTGCCGATGCCCGCTATGACAGTATGCCGCGCAGCGTCATCGATGCCGGATTGGCGGACATTATCGGCACGGCGGCGGAATTGCCCCAACACCTTATCAGCCATCTTCAGCATCTCTTGGATGATACGCTTGCCCGTTCGGAGTCTATACTGGAAGACACTTCCCGGAGCGCCCTCAATAAGATTGCCTTGTTATTATCGACACAAACCGGCAATGATTTTTCGCTGTATAAAAAAAGCATGCTCTATCGCCGTATTGAGCGGCGCATGGCATTACACCAGCTTGATCATATCGCCGATTATGTCCGTTATTTACGCGAAAACCCGCAAGAGCAGGATTTATTGTTCAAAGAGCTGCTGATTGGCGCAACCGGTTTTTTTCGCGACCCGCAAGTATGGGAATGCCTGAAAACCGACGCCATACCGGCGCTGCTGGCAAATTATCCTGAAGGTCGGGCTCTGAGAGCCTGGGTTCCTGGCTGTTCTACCGGCGAGGAGGCTTATACCCTGGCCATGATTTTTATCGAGGCTGTCGAACAGGCAAAACCTGGCGCCCATTATACGTTACAGATTTTTTCCACCGACCTGAATGCCGATGCAATAGCCCATGCGCGTCAGGGATTTTATGCGGCCCATAGCGTCGCCGATGTTTCATCGAAGCGTCTGACCCGCTATTTTAGTGCCGAAAACAGCGGTTATCGGGTAAAAAACGAACTCCGCGAGATGGTCATCTTCGCGCCGCAGAACATCATCAGCGACCCGCCGTTTACCCGCCTGGACATACTCAGTTGCCGTAACCTGCTGATTTATTTTTCCGCCGGGTTGCAGGAAAAACTGTTGCCGCTGTTTCACTACGCGTTGAACCCGAATGGCCTGCTATTACTGGGCACGGCTGAAAGTACCGTTAACTATGAGCATCTGTTCAGGCCGCTGGATGCCAAAATAAGGCTTTATTGCCGCATCAAGAGTCCTTTGGCCGCAGCTGAACTGCACTTTCCGAATAAAAATTTTACGGCCGCGCCGTCTGTCAGGCCCGCTGTTGATGATACTGCTTTGCCTATGAATATGAAGCAGCTGATGGATAACCTGCTGCTGACCCATTACGTGCCGGCAGCGGTGTTGGTTGATGCCGAAGGCGACATCCTTTATTTTAGCGGCCATACCGGCAAATATCTGGAGCCTTCTGCCGGTAAAGTCAACCTGAACATCCACGCGATGGCGCGGGAAGGCTTGCGGCAAGCGTTGACAGGTTCGATCCGTGCGGCCTTGCAGGGCAATACCGCCGTGCATTTGAACGGTCTGCAAATAGCCGGTGAAAACAGCACGCACACCATCAATGTGACCGTACAAGCCATTGATCAGGTATCAGCATTGCGCGGCAAGGCCATTGTCGTGTTTACCGACATTGCGACAGCACGTATCCGCAAACGTAGCGCCAAACGCCCGCAACTTGAGGCGCTGCAACAGGCGAGGCAGGAAATACAGACCTTGCGTGAAGAGCTGCAGTTTTTGCAGGACGAACTCAAGGCCAGCCAGCAAAGCCAACAGTGCACCAACCAGGAAATGCTCATCTCCAGAGAGGAAATGCAGTCAATGAATGAGGAAATGCTGACGGTCAACGCGGAACTTCAAGCCAAACTGGATGCCTTACAATGGATTAACAACGACATGCAGAATTTGTTGAATAGCACCGAAATTGCAACGGTGTTCCTCACCAATAAATTGTATTTGCGGCGTTTTACCGACCATGCCACACATATTTTCAGGTTACGTCCGCAAGACTTGGGCAGGCCGTTATCCGACATCACTACCGACCTGGACTATCCGCTGCTGCAACAGGACGCAATAGAGGTGTTGCGCACGCTGGTGGTTTCGGACAAACAAATCCAGACCCATGACGAGCGCTGGTTTGATGTGCGCATTATGCCTTACCGCACCACGGACAGCATAATAGACGGCGTGGTGATTACCTTTATCAACATCAGTCTTGCCAAAAACCTTGAACTGGCACTCAATGAGCACGCGATTGTGGCGATTACCGACCGGAAAGGCGCTATTACCTATGCCAATGACAAGTTTTGCGCCATTTCCAAGTATGCGCGCGAAGAACTGCTCGGACAGGATCACCGCCTCATCAATTCGGGTTATCACTCCAAGGCATTTATGCATGATTTGTGGCGCACCATCGGCCACGGACAGGTCTGGAAAGGGGAAATCCGTAACCGTGCCAAGGACGGTTCCCTCTATTGGGTAGACACCACCATCGTTCCTTTTCTTAACGCGAAAGGCAAACCGTATCAGTATGTTGTTATCCGCACCGTCATTACCCACCATAAGAAACACGCGGGTTCGGTGCAGCAGGACACCCCGGAAGCGGATAAAGGTTCGGCAGATGAGGTTTATTTGTAGACGGCGAATCTTCGTGGGAGCGGCCACCCGGCCGCGAACAGTGTGTGTTAATCGCGGCCGGGTGGCCGCTCCCACGAAGTGTTTAAGTCCGCATGTATGGGCTGTGGTTTCGAACAGCTTGCATAACATCCATTGCACCGGTTTATAATACCCGGCCAAAAATAACGGTTTACCCTATAGAGATAACATGTGACCCTCAAACCACCCCCTTTATCCAGCCCCCATAATTTGCGCCAATGTGCCGAACAAGAGCTTGCCCAGCATCAACCGACCCCATCTTGCATTGATGCCGACGCAAAAAGATTGCTGCACGAGCTGCAGGTTCACCAGATCGAACTGGACATGCAGAATGAGTCATTGTTGGCCGCGCAGACTAGCCTGGAAGATAGCCTAAAACGCTACACCGAACTTTATGACAGGGCGCCGGTCGGTTATTTTACCTTGGGGCTCGACAGCACTATTGTTCAGCTTAATCTCAAGGCCGCCAAGCAATTGGGGCTGTTTCGTTCGCAGCTAAAACAACAACGCTTTGCAGGCTTTATCGGCACTGATTCCCTTCCGGTGTTTAACGCTTTCCTATCCGCTGTGTTTGACCACAGGGCGGCGAAAAGTTGCGAGTTGGCTTTGCGCCCTGTCGGCCAAAGTCCGGCGCTGGCGGTACAGGTCGAAGCGGTTGCCGATGATGACGGGCAAAGCTGCCGTATGGTTGTTGTCGACATTACCGAACGTAAAAGCAATGAGGAGAAGCTGAAACTCGCCAACTTGGTTTATCAGGCGATAGGCGAGGCCATTATGGTGGCCGACGCCGATAACCGGATTATCACCGTCAATCCGGCGTTCACCGAACTGACCGGCTACACCTTGCAGGAGGCTGTCGGCCAAGCCACAACGCTGCTCAAATCAGGGCGGCAAGGCGAAACCTTCTACCAGATGATGTGGCATGCGCTGGAAACAATAGGGCATTGGCAGGGGGAAATATGGAACCGGCGCAAAAACGGCGACATCTATCTTGAATGGCTGACCATCAATACTATCTATGACAAGCAAAATAAGGTGCAGCACCGGGTGGCGACGTTTTCGGATATCACCGCCCAAAAACATGCAGAACAGACTATCTGGCAGCAGGCCAATTTCGATTCGCTGACCGGGTTGCCCAACCGTAATATGTTTTATGAGCGGCTGGCGCAGGAAATGAAAAAATCCCAGCGTCTGGGTTTGCCGTTGGCATTATTGTTTCTCGACCTCGACCACTTTAAGGATATTAACGATACGCTGGGGCACAGCAAAGGCGATTTGCTGCTCAAAGACATGGCGCAACGCCTGCTTATGTGCGTACGCAGCACGGATATCGTCGCCCGTCTCGGTGGCGATGAATTTACCGTTATCCTAACTGAATTGCATGAGCCGGACAGTATTGAGCGCATCGCCCAGGATATATTGCTTCAGCTAACCCAGCCGTTCGAGTTGGCGGGCGATTGCGTTTATGTTTCGGTCAGTATCGGCATCACCTTATATCCTGAAGACAGCAATGACATCGACACACTGATAAAAAATGCCGATCAGGCCATGTATGCCGCAAAAGCACAAGGCCGCAACCGCCGCCATTACTTTACCGCCTCAATGCAGGAAGCCGCGTTGGCCAGAATGCGGCTGGTCAATGACTTGCATGAAGCACTGGCTGATGGGCAGTTCCGTCTGGCTTACCAGCCGATTGTCGATTTGGCCACCGGCGACATCCATAAGGCGGAGGCGTTGATCCGCTGGCAGCACCCGACCCGGGGCTTGGTCAGTCCTGCTGAATTTATTCCGGTTGCCGAAGCAACCGGCATGATCATTGACATCGGCGAATGGGTTTTCCAAGAGGCGACGGGGCAGGTGGCGCAATGGCGTGCCAAGCAACATGTCGAATTCCAGGTCAGCATCAATAAATCGCCGGTGCAATTCCAAAAAGAGGGCGACGGGCATCTTGCCTGGTTCGAGCATTTGCGTGAACTTGGCCTGCCCGGGCAAAGCATCGTTGTGGAAATTACCGAGGGTTTGCTGATGGATGCCAGCACCGCGATTACCGAGCAGCTGCTGGCTTTTCGCGATGCCGGCATTCAAGTGTCGTTGGATGATTTCGGCACCGGTTACTCGTCATTGTCTTACCTGAAAAAATTCGACATCGACTACCTCAAGATCGACCAGTCGTTCACCCGTAATCTTAGCCCCGAGGCTGACGATCTGGCGCTATGCGAAGCGATCATCGTCATGGCGCATAAACTGGGCATCAAGGTTATCGCAGAAGGCATAGAAACCGAGGCGCAGCGCGATCTGTTAATTGCCGCAGGTTGCGATTACGGGCAGGGCTATCTGTTTTCAAAACCGATGCCTGCGGATGAATTTGAGCGGCTATTGGAGGCAGGGCGCATATAAGTTTGCCCTTATCCGAATGCTGAATAATCCCGACCAGATCATTTTGTGGCAATACGGCCTGTTCAAAATCAATGCGACCTTGGCTTTTACCTGGTTGGTCATGGTTTTGCTGGTTGGCGGCAGTTTTTTGGTTACCCGCCGGTTGTCGGTGGATGCGCCTATTTCAAGGCTGCAAAATCTGCTGGAAGTGATTGTGTTCAGTGTGAACCAGCAAGTCCACGAACTCAGCCAGCAGCAACCGGAACGCTATCTGCCGCTGATCGGCACACTGTTTTTGTTTATCGTCCTGTCCAATGTGCTGGCCGTGGTTCCGGGATTTATGCCGCCGACCGGTTCATTATCGACCACCACCGCGCTGGCGCTGACTGTTTTTGTTGCGGTGCCGGTTTACGGCCTTTATCGTGTCGGTTTATGGCGTTACCTTAAACAATATTGCCAGCCTAGCGTGTTCATGTTGCCGTTTAACATTGTCGGTGAATTTTCCCGCACCCTGGCTTTGGCGGTCAGGCTGTACGGCAACATCATGAGCGGCACAGTGATTGGCGGCATTTTGCTCAGTTTCACACCGTTGTTTTTTCCGGTGGTGATGCAGCTCTTAGGCCTGCTAACCGGCGCCATCCAGGCTTATATCTTCTCGATATTGGCAATGGTTTATATCGCCTCGGCAACGCCCAGGGAATGAAACTGCAGGGGCATTGCCTGAGCAACGCGATATTTCTATAGCTAAGCGTTTTGCATAATACGTTATAATTGGCCGCTTTTTAAGCCTCCCAGTAAAAGCAAAAAGCATGTCAGAAAACCATTCAGAACTGCAACGGCGACGCACATTCGCCATCATTTCCCACCCGGATGCCGGTAAAACCACCATCACCGAAAAATTGTTGCTGTTCGGCGGCGCAATTCAGCTGGCCGGTTCGGTCAAAGGCCGTAAGGCGGCGCGCCATGCAACGTCCGACTGGATGGAAATGGAAAAAGAACGGGGCATTTCGGTGACCACGTCGGTGATGCAGTTCGAGCATAACGACTGCATCCTCAACCTGCTCGATACGCCGGGGCATGAGGATTTTTCCGAAGATACTTACCGCACTTTGACCGCAGTCGATTCCGCGCTGATGGTCATCGACGTGGCCAAAGGCGTTGAAGAACGCACGATTAATCTGATGGAAGTGTGCCGCTTGCGCACCACGCCGATTTTGACTTTCATCAACAAACTGGACAGGGAAGGGCGCGAACCGATTGAATTGATGGATGAAGTTGAGAACGTGCTGAACATTAAATGCGCACCGATGACCTGGCCGATTGGCATGGGCAAGCGTTTTAAAGGCGTTTATCATTTATATAAAGATGAGATTCACCTGTTTAGCGCGCAGCACGGCGGCAAGATTGCCCAGGCTGAAATCATCAAAGGTTTGGACAACCCTAAACTGGATCAATTGCTAGACGATCAGGCGCAAGAGCTTAGGGATGAAATCGATTTGGTCAAAGGCGCCAGCCATGAGTTTCATCTGGAAGATTATTTGTCAGGCAAGCTGACGCCGGTATTTTTCGGCTCGGCCATCAACAACTTCGGCATTATCGAATTGCTCGATGCCTTTGCCGAATATGCGCCGTCGCCAAGGCCGAGGCAGGCCGAACAGCGCGAAGTGCTGCCGGAAGAGCCGAATTTTAGCGGTTTTGTGTTTAAAGTGCAGGCCAACATGGATCCGTCGCACCGCGACCGCATTGCGTTTTTAAGGGTGTGTTCCGGCAAATTCGACAAGGGCATGAAAATCCATCACGTCCGGCTCGGTAAAAATGTCCAGGTTGCCAATGCGATCACCTTTCAGGCCGACAGCCGGAAAAGCGTCGAAGAAGCCTATCCCGGCGACATCATCGGCCTGCATAACCACGGCACCATTCAGGTCGGCGACACCTTTAGCCAGGGCGAGACGCTTAAATTCGGCGGCATCCCGTATTTTGCGCCGGAACTGTTCCGCCGCGTAGTGTTAAAAGACCCGTTACGCGCCAAAGCGCTGCAAAAAGGCTTGGTGCAATTGACCGAAGAAGGCGCGACGCAGTTGTTCAGGCCGCTTAAAAATAACGACCTGATTTTGGGCGCGGTCGGTGTGTTGCAGTTTGACGTGACCGCATTCAGGCTCAAAAGCGAATACAACGTCGAATGCGTTTATGATGCGATACCGATTTCAGCGGTGCGCTGGGTCAGTTCGGACAAACCGGCCAAACTGGAAGAGTTCAAGAAAAAGGCTTTTGACAATTTGGCCGAAGACGGCGGCGGTTACTTGGTTTATGTCGCCAATAGCCGGGTCAATCTGCAACTGACCGAAGAGCGCTGGCCGGATATTAAGTTTAGTGCGACGCGGGAATTGTAGGGAAGGCAAGCGATTGTTTGTCTCGTTCTCCAAGCTCCAAGTATTGACAGAAAGCAATAGGCAACAAAGCATTCAGCCTAGCGTCATTAGTGGTGGAGTACAAACCTGGTGCTCAGTCAAATTTATAATGTCGAGTGAAGAAGGCTATGTGGGAGTGGCTAAAGCCACTCCCACAATTAAATTTTCACCCGACAAAACAAAATTGACTAAGCGCTAGGCTTGTACTCCAAATCCTTAATACTTTCACAGTCTCTGGAGTATGGAAACGAGACAAAATCACTGGGTAGTCGTTCAAAAGTTGTTTGATATTTTGCCTGCCTACTTATCAGACCCATTATTTAATGATGTTTAAAAGGGCTACTTAATGAAAAAAATGATAATTTTCGTCGGTTTGCTGGCAATGCTACTGGTTCATGCGTCAGCGTATGCAGAAGATAAACCGGTCAGGCAATTAAAAGCGTTTTTAAAAAATACCAAATCGCTCACCGCTGATTTTAAACAGGTATTGATTAATGAACAGGGTAATCCGGTGCAAACCAGCCACGGACTTTTTTACTTGCAACGGCCAGGTAAATTCCGCTGGGATTACCTAAGGCCTTTTCAACAACAGATTATTTCCACCTCGGGCAAAGTCTGGTTTTACGATACTGATTTAGAACAGGTCACTATTAAAAAACTCGATGAATCGGTCGGTTCGACACCGGCATTGCTGTTGAGCGGCGAAATATCGCTGGAAGATAATTTCACCATGGAACAGCAAGGCGTTGATGGCGATTTGATGTGGGTCAAATTAGTGCCGAAAAACCCGGAAAGTACCTTCAAATATGTCTTAATGGGCTTAGATAACGAGTCCTTGGGCGGCATGGAATTGAGTGACAATTTCGGTCAACTGACGCGCATTTATTTTTCTAATGTGGTGCTGAACCCGCCGTTAAAACAGACTTTGTTTGAGTTTAAAGCGCCTGAGGGCGTCGATGTTTTTTCTGATTAAAGAAAGACGGCACAACCGCTCTTATGCTTTTCGATGATTTGACCAAGCCCTTGGCTGATCGGATGCGGCCAAACCAGCTGGCCGATTATGTCGGTCAGCAACATATCCTGCAACCCGGCAAGCCGCTGTATGAAGCGATTGCCTCCGGGCGTTTGCATTCAATGATTTTCTGGGGGCCGCCCGGCACCGGAAAAACTACCTTGGCGCGCCTGATTGCCCAACATTCCGATGCCGAGTTTATGCCGATTTCGGCGGTTTTATCCGGCGTTAAAGAAATCAGGGCGGCGGTTAGCGAAGCCAAAAAAATCCAGCTGGAACAACACCGGCGCACCATTTTATTCGTCGATGAAGTGCATCGTTTCAACAAGTCGCAGCAAGATGCTTTTTTGCCGCATGTCGAAGACGGCACGGTTTATTTTGTCGGCGCGACCACCGAAAACCCGTCTTTTGCACTGAATAACGCGTTATTGTCCAGGGCTAGGGTCTATGTGCTGAACGCCTTGACGGCGGACGATTTGTTGGCGGTGATCGACAAAGCCCTGACCGACAAAGTGCGCGGTTTGGGCGCTCAGGCTATCGGCATGAGCGCTGACATCAAACAGCTGTTCGCCCAAAGCGCTGACGGCGATGCGCGAAAACTGCTCAATTTACTGGAAATCGCTGTGGAACTTGCCGCCGCCAAAGGCAGTCAGACGATTAATGAAGCCATTGCCAAAGAAGTGCTGTCGGGCGGTGTGCGGCGTTTTGATAATCAAGGCGAAGAATTTTACAACCAGATTTCGGCGCTGCATAAATCAGTGCGCGGCAGTTCGCCCGATGCGGCGCTGTACTGGCTATGCCGGATGATGGATGGCGGCTGCGATTTGTCCTATCTGGCCCGGCGCATTGTCAGGATTGCCTCCGAAGACATAGGCAATGCCGATCCAAGAGCCTTACAGATTTGCATCAACGCCTGGGAAGCGCAAGAGCGTTTAGGCAGTCCCGAAGGCGAATTGGCCTTGGCGCAAGCCGTGGTTTATTTGGCCTGTGCGCCAAAAAGCAATGCGGTTTATAGGGCGTACAAAGCGGCCATGGCCGATGCCCAACAAAGCGGCAGCTTGGGTGTGCCGGTGCATTTAAGAAATGCGCCGACCAAGCTGATGAAATCATTGGATTACGGCAAGGAATATCGTTACGCCCATAACGAACCCGAAGCCTACGCCGCCGGGGAAAATTATTTTCCCGACGAGTTGGCAGGCCGCAACTATTACCAGCCGGTAGAGCGTGGACTGGAAATTAAGATCAAAGAAAAACTGAAACACTTGCAAGAGCTGGATAAAAACGCGCAGTAAACCCGGAGACGCACAAAAAAGCAAAAGCAGGTAGTCCTTAACAAGCACTTGAAAAGTAGCCATACCGTGACTTTGACATGCGGTTTTTTTATAAGTATCAATTTTGTGAAATCAATGTCGATGATAAGAAACCAAGCCCCCAAACGCTATACCGCCCACGTCCGATCAATAGATAAAGCCACCCAAACGGTAGCCGAGCATTTGCAGGAGGTCGCTGTGATTGCAAAAACATTAGCCGCAAAAATCAATGTTGCCGAAGCGGGCGAATTAATCGGTTTGTTACATGATTTGGGTAAATACAAGTACATCCATATTAAATAGGACTTACGCATTGACAAATTAACAAAAGCGAGATCAAAGTGACATAGCCTAGTAAAAACAAATAGGACACCCGCCATGAGAGAAATTACACGCCCCCCAACAGCCCGCTGTGTTATGTCAATGTACATAAGCTTTCT
>JAUXXQ010000106.1 GCA_030684815.1 Methylobacter sp.
TTTAATACAGCATGAAAGGTTTTCACCTTTCTTCATGACACACTAGGGCGGTTTCGCGCTAGCAAACCGCCAATCAACGCACAACATCGAGAACAATCGAACAGTAAAAACAGGCAGACATAAAAAACCCCCGCTTGGAAAGTCCGCGCAGGGGTCAATTGTCATCACCACGAATGTGGCGGATTGCTAGCGCGAATCCGCCTACGCGGGTTAGGCATACATCAGTCTGCGACCTTTCGGTGCAGGTACGGTATCACCGAACTCATAGGCGGTATCAATCCAAAGCTGAATCGCCTCTTTAATGTTGAAAAGGGCAGCCTCATAGGTGTCGCCATGTGCCATACAACCAGGCAACTCAGGAACCTCCGCCAAATAAGCTTGATCATCTTCACTCCAATAAATAATTGTTTCATACTTAAACATTATTATTTCCCAATAAGTTTGTATTTGACCAAAATGTTACGTACCTGACGAACTTGATAAGGTTTCGCTTTAGCACCCTCTTTTTGCAAATTAATTTTTTCTTCAACGCCATTCTTTCTGAAAACATGATGGCTACCTTTAATACGTAAATCAAAGTCTAAATTTATCAAAATATTGCATAGCTCATCAAAGCCAATATTGGCATCAGATACACCACTCAAAATTTTTAAAATCAATTTATCAAGACTGCCCATAATATTTCTTTCCTGGTTTATTTAATAGGGGCTTGTCCCCCTATTGTCCCTTAAGGGGTCTGACCCCTTTGTTGTTTTACCTGGCTATACCGGAAAAAACGCCCGTAACACCAACGCCAAAATGCCGCCCAAAACCAGCCCCATCATCCATTTTAATAGGGTAAGCTCGCCAGAAATGCGGGTATCCAAACGGTCAATTTTAGCGTCAATGTCATCTAGGCGGCGTTCCAGCTTAATCAAGTCGGTTTGTGTAGCTAGCTGCGAGCCCAAAGTTTCTGCCAACACACCCTGCAAGGCTTCTGATTCGGCCTTGGCTTGTGCGTCAGAAATACCAGCGGCCTTGAGTTTTTCCACAAATTTTAGTGTGTCGAATGTGATTGCGGCCATAGTTGTCCCCAGTGAGTTTGATATAACGCGCAGTTTATCATCTTGTTGACTATCAAGAATACAATGCTAGCCCCGTAGGTCGGATTGATGTCGGACAGAAAAGCGCTGCCCGGCCTACGGTACTTTTATTTAACCGCAGAGTTACGCAAGCAGAGCCGCGGATTTAATTGGGGGGATTTAATTGGGGTACGTCCTCTATTGTTTGCGTCCCCTATTGTTTGGCCGCCTACCGATCAGCGGTCGAACGTCTACTGTCCATAGTCATTTAACATAAGCGCCATTATGGGTAGCAGTCGGAAAGAAAAGAAGTCGTGGTCGAGTCGCCCGAGGGAACTTCCCCCTCAGGCGCTCACAGAACCGTACGTGAGACTCTCGCCTCATACGGCTCTTCATGTCCCTTGCAA
>JAUXXQ010000116.1 GCA_030684815.1 Methylobacter sp.
GAATACTTGATAACCCAACGGTTTAGCGTAGCATGATCAACAGTGACACCCCTTTCTTCCATGATCTCTTCGACATCACGATAGGAAACACCGTACCGGACATAAAAAAATACCGCGAATAGAATGACTTCTTTTGGAAATTGGGCGCCTTTAAAACTGATCATCTTGGTTATTCTATTTTGCTGAAATTGGCGGATTCTAACGCAGACGGGTAAACTTTGCGACAACCCCCCCTATAGGCATAAGTATCTACACAACTCCGCCTAAAAATTGCTGGGCCGTTGCTTTCAATCTGTCCAGCTCCTCTTGAGAATAGGCCTGGGTAATTTCAAGCAGTGACAGGAAAACCCACAGCCCCGCGAGCAGTGCCGGGTTTGTAAATGCCTGATTATGGCGCATTTGCCTGCCACTGAGTTTAATCAGAAAGGCCCTGAGCTCTGCGACCTCCGTGCTGTTGTCGGCGGCTATCGCCCAAACCGTGACACAGGCCATACTGGCGACCAGAAGACGTTTGGCGATGGCCAGCGCGGACTTCTGTTGCCAGGATTCCAGCTGGTGGCCTGCCGACTTGACCAGCTTGAAGAAGCACTCGATTTGCCAGCGCCAGTAATACCATAGCGCGATGGTCGCGGCGTCCACGTCTTTGACGTTGGTCAATAAGAGCCATTCCGCCAACACTTCGCCGGCTTCGGATAAGACACGGCTGACGACCAGCCTTGCCGCCACTGGCTTTCCTGGGACAGCAGGCTTTTTGCTTTTCTTCCGGCTGGGTTTGGCGGGTCGGGTCAGCGTCACTTCGGTCTCCGCCACCCACTGCCAATAGGTCTTGCCATGATAATTGACTTGCCGGGTTTTAATGAACGACAGCTCTTGCGCCACGGCTTTACAGGCCATCGGTTTGCCAGTGTAGTCCACTTTGGGGTTATCTTTGACGCGTACCAGCCAGTGGCTACCCGTTGCTTCCCAGCGGCGGATATGGCCAACGGAATCCCCTTCCCGGTCAATGAGATGCACTAAAGGCTTGGCAAAACCTTGCCGCTCCAAAAAACCGATGCAGTCGCTGACTTCATCCAAATGATTTTGGACAGCGGGCTGGGGGTTTACTTTTTGATAGGTCGCGTAACTCCCATCGCTGCTGACCAGTCGTTGTGCTACCGGCGCCAAAGGCTGCCCCGTTTGGTCACTGATGATGAGGCTGGTTTGCAGGTCGTAGCCTATATCGGTGTCATGGGTGATCGCGTAAGTGTCTGGCTTATTGGCATGCTTGTAACTCAAGTGAGACCAGTCATGGACGCAGAGGGCGTAGTGAACGCAATGGGCCAGGATGCCTTGGTGCGCGGCCGCCGTAAGCGGTTCTTGCAACTTCGGCAAGCTGATTGATTCATTTTGGTAAAAGCGCCATGCCGCCTGGGTGCTGGCAAAACTGCTGATTTTGTCGGGCAATGCTTTTAAGCCTGCACTCAGCGGCTCACTTGAATTCATGTGTTCATTCACCAGGCGCTGATAGCGGTCGTTTAGGCGTGAGTCCACGCCGGATAGTTTTTTTAATATCATGCGGTATCATGACAAAATTTACGAAAAGATGTGTAGATACTTATGCCTATAGGTCACAGGGATGCGCATATCCCTGAAGCGGTAAGCATCGTTAATTTATTAATGCAGTCGGCGACGTTTTTGGAATGACGGAAGCTAATACAGAGAAATCGCAATAGTGATATTTCCGAGGGACTGTCGGTGTCTTGGAGCGTGGCATGTATGGAGAGAAACGGCAGCAACTTGTGAGACCCCATCGTTTCTTGACAGAAGACCAAGGTATGCAGATATCCATTGTAGCGACCGAAGCTTGTACTTCCTTATCCGAAGTTACAGGTCATTGCTGTGTTGTGAAACAATGACTGAAGAGCGTAGTGCGGAAAATCCGCACACTACGTTCTGTGGGAATCGGGGGCGGGTGACCACCTCCGATGACCCGCTGCTTGGGGACAATCAATGATGCACAGCGAGATCGTTTGCGATCACATAGTAGCCGTGTGCGGTGAGGCGTATCAACAAAAAAAGTGTCAGTAATCGATAGAGCAAAGCTTCATTGAGAGAAACCGGTCTACTCGATCTTATGACCTAAAGGACGGGGAGGATGTCAATTGTAAGTTCTACCACTACCACCTACTAATTATTGCTAACTATATATTTTTTAACTCTTTTTTTAGTTTGTTATTAATTAATTCAAAAATTTCATCAGCTAAATTATTGTTTATTAATGAGGAATTTAATTTTATACTTAAATTCCTTGCATCGTAGGTAAACGAACCTATATTTTTACCATCATATTTATAGCTTCGTTTAACATTATTCTCAGTACTAACCTTTTTATTAGCCTCGTCTCTTATTTGACGTTTAACATTATCAACAAGTAAAGCTTGCGTAAGCGCTCCTTCTTCCATTGATTTCAGAGCTTTAATTACATATACACGATGTTTTTCATCATCATAGTCTGACGACTCTAAATAAGTCTTTAACTGCTGACTTATTGTTTTTGATATTAGTCTTGGCTTATCGTTCAACTCATCCTTAAGCCATTTCGGGAAACTATTAAATGCTAGCAACCTATCAATATCTTTCTTAGTTCTTTTGAAATATTCAGCTAGTTCAGTTTTATTTTTAAAATGATCTTGTATTGAAGCTAGAGATATTCCTGTTTCGAAGTCACTCAAATCAGTTCTATCCAAGTTTTCAGCTAAAGCCATTATACTCATAAGCAGATCATCTACTTCATGGATTACTGCCGATATTTTATTTTTTTCTAATAGCTTACAGGCTCTTAATCTTCTTTCACCTGCAATTAACTCATATCTACCCCGCCTTGAGACTCTAACTATAATTGGCTGAATAACTCCGCAAATACTTATTGACTCAGATAGCGCTTTTAACGCATCATCATCGAATTCTTTGCGTGGTTGGTATGGGTTTGGATCAATAAGATTAATATCTATATCCATACGTCCATTTTGTATATTTAATACTTTATTTGTTGCGCTTTTGACATTAGATTGTGGCTGAACACTTCCTTCTTTTTGTGAACCTGTATTTTCTTGTGCAAGCATACGAAGCTTTAACTCTCCCATGCTTGGTGTATCTGCTTTATTTGCCATTTTCAACGCCTTTTAAAAGTGGGACAAGTTGTCCCATTTTGATTATTGATAGTGTTTCTCTAAAGTGGGACAACTTGTCCCACTTTTATTTTTCTGCTGTGGTTCTAATTAAAAGCTTATTTTTAATAAAATTAGCTAGATTTTCGTAATCTTTAGCAATTTTGTTTTTTCTGTCATGCTTTTTTATCGGCAAACTACTTACAGATGCCTCACCCACTTTTGTTGAGCTATGAATATAAAATGGAATTAACTTTTCTTCATTGTTTGGATTAACGCCAAGCTTATTTTCAAAATCATTAATGGAAAATGCAATAGCTTTCTGTATGTTCGTTAACTCACTATGCCGCGTTAATAATGATCCTAAATAAACAAGGCCAGGATTAATATCACTGGTTTTATCGATGATGTAATTCATTAAATCAATCCATCCACTTCTTGAGTAGTCTGACGTTGTATCGATTGGCGTAATGAAATGGGTTGCACAACCAAGCGCATTCCCTGTCAAAATAGATGTCATGGATGGAGGGCAATCGATTAAGATTACATCGTAAATATCACGCATGGGTTCAATTCTAGATTTTAACTCTTCCATTGGCCTGTTAGAATGAATTGATATTGTCTTTGATGCCACAATATCCAAATCTCTTGAAGCTGGAACGAAGAACACATTGTCAAACCGACCATCGGTTATTGCGTAAATACATTCATTTATTTTACTAACATTATTTTTTGTTTCTTTACTACAAAGCAAAGAAACAATATTATTTTCAGTATAATTATTTGTATTAATCTTGCCTAAATGAGTCGACGCATTACCTTGAGGATCAAGGTCGATAACAAGAACTTTGCATCCTATTCGTCCAAATTCTGCAGCTAAATTAACAATAGTAGTCGTTTTTCCGCATCCACCTTTATTATTTGTTACGGTAATCACGGGGGCTTGATAGTTAGTCATATTTCACCTTTAAAATTATTTAAATGTCGCTACTTTGTTTTTATAACGATATGATAACCTAATTTTAGGTTCAGGTAATAAAAAACATAATGACGACAATATTGAGACAACTTGTCCCACTTTTATTAATATTTGGAAAAGAAACAATCGATTGGAGTCTTTCGTGAACCCCTATTTTTCAGCATTCAAAAAATACGCCGTCTTCAAAGGCCGCGCTACCCGTAGCGAATACTGGCACTTCTCACGTGTCAATATCCTCGGTGTCGGGGGATTTTGCCTCATCGATCAGCTGACGGGGAATTTTAATTTCGATGTCGGCTATGGCCCACTGAGCGCGATTTATACCCTGGCGATGATTCTTCCGGGTTTGGGCGTTTCGATAAGACGTTTGCATGACACCGGGCGTTCCGGGGTGTGGTTTTTGATTACCGCTATTCCAGTGTTAGGTTTCCTGGTCTTTTTGTATTTTGCTTTGCAAGATAGTGATCCCACCCCCAATCAATACGGCGAATCGCCATCCTGGAAGTACAATATCCAAAATTTTTCCCGATAATCGCTCGGGAATGATTGAACTGTTTTTCTTCGAAAGCGAAGATGAAGCCATAGCGGCTGCCCATACACTTGAAAAACTTGGCGGTCGGGCGAAAAAACTTTTGGCTGAATGCATCGAACATCAAGGCATCACCAGAAAAT
>JAUXXQ010000121.1 GCA_030684815.1 Methylobacter sp.
CTGCATTTGCCCCTGCTCATCAAGCGCAAACGTCCACGAACCGGCATCACTGGCACCGCCTTGTAAGATGTCATCGCCATCACCGCCGTGCAGCGTGTCGTTGCCAATGCCACCAACCAGCCAGTCGTTGCCTTCGTCGCCGTAAATCAGGTCGTCGCCGCCTTTGGAGCCGATAATGTCATCGCCACCGCCGCCGCGCAGCACGTCATCATCTGCGCCCAGCACGATAAATTGCGCCGCGTCATCACCAATAACAAAGTTTTGGCCATTACCGCCAGTTATCCGGGAAGCGCCGATGATGATGGCGAACTCGACGTTATGCAGTTGCAGCACCGTGCCGGGCGGCAGGTTGCGCACATCAATAATTAACGCTTCTTGACGGTCGGGATTGTTGGCATCCTGCTCGCCGGCGCCGGACGCGCCGTTGATGACAATCGGCGCGTTGAAGCCTTCGGTGCGGTTTGGCGTGGTTTCAAAAGTAATCGTGCGCACAGTGACCTGCCCCTGATCGCGCACGCCGGGCACAAAGCCGTCGATACCATTGCCGAGAATGCCAGAAAAACCGTTTTGGCCGGTGCGCGGCTCGGACGCGGCAATCAACAATTCGCGCAAAGTCAGATTGTCACCGCCGGTGACGGCTTCAGAGGTCAGCCCCACGCCGGCAGGCAAACTGACATGCACCAGGATTTCACCACTGCTGTCACGCGCCAGCGGGATGTCGGCTAAAGGCGAGGTGTTATTTTCCTCCTGCCGATCTTCGGGGATTATTGGGATAGTGGTTGTCTCCACTACGGTGGTAATGACCTTTTCCTCACCGGTGACCGGATCGGTTACAGTTGTGGTGGTAGTTTCCGTGGTACCGGTAACGACTACGCCATCTACGGTTTCTGTGGTAGTGGGCACAGGCGTTGGCACAGGCGTTGGCTCAGGCGTTGGCTCAGGCGTTGGCACAGGCGTTGGCTCAGGCGTTGGCTCAGGCGTTGGCTCAGGCGTTGGCACGGGCGTGGGCTCAGGTGTCGGCTCAGGTGTCGGCTCAGGCGTTGGCTCAGGCGTTGGCTCTGGAGTTGGCTCTGGTTCTGGCTGTGGTTCTGGGGGAGCGGGTGGCGTTGGATCGCCGCCGCCGGAATTATTTGGGTCAGCAAAGTCAATCACCAAGTCTGACTTGGTGGCGTTGGCCACCGCCGCAGCCGAACCGCCGGTGAAGGCCGCATCGCCCAGCGTGATGGTGAGGTTGGCAATGTCGTTAGCATTGGCGTGCGCCGTGGCCTTGCCGGTGAAGGTCACGGTGGCTACGGTGTCACTGGTTTTGGTCACCACTGCGGTCAAGCCGGCGGGCACGTTGGTCACGACGGCACCGGCCAGTGCCGCGCCATTGGTGCCGGTGTAGGTATCGTTGGCCAGGGTCAGGGTGATGCTGGCCGTAATGGAACCATCATTGGCTGCCGCTTCGGCAAAGGTGGTAGCGCTGTAGGTGATGGCTGGGATCAGTTGCAACAGCCCCAGGTATTGCGTGAATATGGTGCCATCGATGTTTTTGAGCAAGGTGGTACCGGCTTCGGTGCCATCGGTCACCCACATGGCGGCCCCGTTTGTGGGGTCGATGGCCTGAAAAATCGCCTGCCCATTACCCAGCGACAGAATGCTTGCGATGGACGACCCTGTGTTGGTGCCATTGATGTCTTTGACGAGAACCGTGCCATTCGCCGTGCCATCGGTCACCCACAGTTCTGCGCCATGGGTGCCATCGTCGGCGCTGAACACCACCTTGCCATTGCCCAGCGACACAAACCCCGACGGGAACGAGGTGGTGGGGCCTGCGTTGATGTCCTTGACCAACAAGGTGCCCGCCCCGGTGCCGTCGCTCACCCACAGTTCTGTGTTTGATGCGGTATCGGCGGCACTAAACACCACCTTGCCATTGCCCAGCGACACTAACTCCTGCGGGGTCGAAAAATTGCTGCCTGCATTGATGTCCTTGACCAACAAGGTACCCGCCTCGGTGCCATCGGTCACCCACAGTTCTGAGCCATGGGTGCTATCGGTGGCCCTGAACAATACCTTGCCGTTGCCCAACGATACGAACCACGCCGGGCTTGAGTTGACACTGCCTAGGTTGATGTCTTTGAGCAATGTGGTGCCCGCCGCAGTGCCATCGGTCACCCACAGTTCAAAGCCATGGGTGCCGTCATTGGCGCTGAACACCGCCTTGCCATTGCCCAGTGGCGTAATTCCCGCCAGGTACGAGGTGGTGGGGGCTGCGTTGATGTCCTTGACCAACGACGTGCCCGCCTCAGTGCCATCGGTCACCCACAGCTCTCGGCCATGGGTGCCATCGTCCGCACTGAAAACGGACTTGCCGTTGCCCAGGTCGGCAAAACCTTGTGGCATGGAGCTGTCCATCCCAGGGTTGATGTCTTTGACCAGCACGGTGCCACCGGTGGTGGCGTCGGTTTTCCAGAGTTCGTCGCCCGTGGTGGGGTCGTTGAAGTTGATCAGCGCGATGGTGGAAGTGGCGCTTGGGGCTGGGGTCACCGTCACCGTCCCCTCAGTAGCCGTCACGTTACTGCCTACCGTCGGGTCACCTGCTTCCGGCACGTTCATCACCGTCACGATCAGTGGCTGAATTTCGCTGCCGCCGTTGCTGCCGCTCACCGTTACTGTTACCGCATAGGTGTTGTTGCCGGCCGTGTCACCCTCATCTGTGGGGGTTTCGAAGTCAGGCGCCTGCAGGAAAGCCAGCGCCCCGGTGCTGCTGTTGATGCTGAACTTGGCTTGATCGTCACCGCCGGTAATCGCATAGCTGATCGTGCCATTCACCTGATCGGGGTTGAGCGCGGAAACTAAGCCTACTGCCGTCTCGTTTTCCAGAATCACTGGTAGCAGCTTGTTTTCAGCCACACCACCCGGGTCGACGATGGTGCCATTGGCAACACGGTCTGCATCGTAGGCACCGCCGTCGACCAATTCAAAGAACACCGTGGCCTTGTTGGTGACGGTATCGATCGATACGGTCTTGGCGATGTTGTCGTACTTGTTGGTGAGGTAGTTCCACTTGTAATAGGTCAGTTGCTTTAGATCCGCATCGGCTGTCATCGACAGTTGCGCCTTGCCGCCGTTTTGCAAACCCGTCAGGTTGAACCCAAACTCACCCAGTGGCATTTTGATGCTTTTGCCAAGGTTGGTTGGCGCTACTGTATTGGTCGCCTGATTGATGCTCAATCCACCGCCAACCGACAAAGTCACCTTCTCACCAGTCAACTGGGTATCGATCACCACCGAACTGGTCGCTGCGGTATTGTTGGTCACACCGTAATCGACAAAACTCACCGCGTCGTTGCCGGCCGCATCCTGAATCGCGCTGGCATCATTGCCCGTGGTTGGGTCGGCATAGCTGATGGTGACTTTCTGGCCGAAAAACACCGGGTTGTCTAGCGTCAGGTCCAGTTTCTGGGTATCGGCGTTGATCGCCACTGAGGTAATACCGTTGGTCACAACCGCTTCATTCACCTTCAGGGTGAAAGTGCTGGCTTCAGGTAGACCATCTGCCTTTAAAGCTTCATCATAGGCCAGCGTCAGCGTGCTGCCGTTGACGGCAGCGCTTTGATAGGCTGGGGCAGTGGTGTCGGCAGGTCCGGATAAGGGGCCAAGCTCCATGTAGACCATTTCGCCAGTATTTACATTGCCCCCGACCAAGAAGGGTTTGTTGTTCGAGTCAAACTGCAAGTCAACCTTACTATCGCGCAAAACTGACGAGGCGTTGGTGGGATCGAGTTCAGTCCAGGCTGATGTAACGCTGTTCCATTTCATGACCACAACGCCTTGCCAGTCGGACGAGGTCATGTAGGGTGTTCCGGCGTTGTCGAATTCCAAATCCAAGTGGTAGCCACTGAAGGTGACATTGATGCGGTCACCCAGGGTGTGCCAAATACCAGTTCCCTCTGTGCTGTATACGACGGCCCCCAACCCGGTATTGTCGTTGTAAATAACATAAGGGATTTCGCCATTAAACTTCAGATCAATTGGCACAGTGTTAGTGTCGGCATTTGACCAACCGGCGAAAGTGTCGATATCCACAGGCGAACCCCAAGCACCGGTGCCAGTGTCGTATTTCGCGATACTCAACTTCATACCGCTGGAGTCAGCCCACGCCACATAAGGCGTGCCGTTGGCTGATAGCGCTAGGTTAAAACCAGCTGGATTTACACCATTGCTCAAAAAGTTGGGGGCACCCAAGTCTGCCCAAGTGGGTGTACTAGCGTTCAAATCCAGTGTTTTAACCGTCAGGTCACGGTTTGAATCCACCCCAGTTCGATACGCCACATAAAGTTGATTGCCGTAGATTTCAATGTCGGGCTGTTGATTGTTAACGCCCCCGGTGGCTATTGCCGTATCAACTATTTCCCAGCCCGTACCCGCAGCGTTAAACCGCATAACGGTAACGTCGCCAGTGAAGCTGTAGGAGACTACATACGGCTTGCCATCTGGGCCGATTTCAAGGTCAGCGGTGTTTTGATTCGCGCCAATGAACCCCTCATTTCCTACCGGAAGCCAACTGCCGTTGTCACGCATCATGACAGTCAACATGCCGCCGCTATCAAACAGCACATAGGGTGTGGTACCCGAAAATTCCAAATCACGTCCACCCCAGCTATCGGCACCAAATGTTTCACCAACCTGCGTCCAGATACCATCTGGCGCTGCCATGGTGGTGAAATTCCAGGTGGTGGCATCAGTAATGCCGGCAAATTCGTTGCCTGCACCATCAATGAAGGCACCAGCATCAATGTTCACGTAATAGTCCGTGGCGTAATCAAGCGTCAGGCTACCCAGACTTATGTCGACTCTCGAACCTGATACGCTAAATAACTCGCTATCACCCGTCGCAAATGTGGCAACTAACACATCGCCATCTGCCTTGTACAACTTGATGGTTTTGCCGCTAACCAGCGTGACATCTTCAGTGAATCTGACTCTGAGATTGCCATTAGTGCCATTCACTGACGCATTCGTGGCACCGTCAGAGGGAATGCTACTTTCATCGTTAAACGCAGGCGGTGTCGTATCGGGCGGCTCCACTGTCACCGTGCCAATCGTCGTTGTTGTGGACGTGCCAACGGTCGTTTTCAACAGCACTTCGTAGTCACCGGCATCCGTGCCTGCCGGGGGGGTAACAGTGACAGTTACCGTGGCTTTTCTTTCGTCCGGGAATGTAGTGATGACATCTGTTGCCTCCAGCGTTGAACTCGATACGGACAGTTGAGCGGCAGTCCAGCCAGCAGGGACTTCTACGGAATAAACAGAGGTTTTTTCAACCCCGGAAACATTGCTTACCTCGAAGTCGAGTTCGATCGGGCTGCCGACGGCGCCAGTTGGTGCGTCCATATTTGTCCACTCGGTCAGCACGTTGGACGCAACGAAGCTTTCAGTAGCGGCAATTGTTGCAGTCGCAGCGTTAGCCAGCGTCGGAATCACCCATTCCATTGCATAGCCGTTGTCGGTGGTTGGGTCGGTATCAATCCCGTCGATGACACCTTCCGTAGCTGGATCATCAGTTCGCAGTCCACCGGTACCATTACTTGCCGCTGCGTCAAGAACAGCTTGGTACTCGCGGGACTCCACATCTGCGGGCGCCAATGCACCGGTTGATTTCAGCAACATCTGCTGAATGCCATCGGAGGTCAGTTTTTGTACTCCGACCGTGTTTTGCGATGGAATCCAGACCCCAGCGCCTGTATCGCCACCGGCCAAAAAGCTATCAACCACGCGGGCAAGCCGAACATCAGTTAGTTCCGCGCCAGTATTGTTGGTGATGTCCCACTCGATATTGACCGCTTGGGATGTATCGGCAGCAAGGGTAATGCGCTGGGTAACGACGACCGTGCCGCTGGTGATGACCGGGTTGCCCCCCTCGGTAATGGTGTTATCAATCGTCCAAACGGTTGTGATGGTGTTGCCAGACTTGGACACCTGAGCGCTGGGCTGCCCGGCAGTGTTTACCGTTTGGTAAGCATAGGCACCTAATGCAATAGCGTTGCCGTTGATCTCAATGACATTGCCGCTGCTGATACCTGACGAATAGATGCCATCTGTCTGATCTTCGTCATTATCGTAAAACTGCGTATTCCAGTCCGTGCCATCAAAGCGGTCGATCACCATTGTGCCGTCTGCAAGCACCGTGACTTTGAGGTTGCCTTCGGCCTCTACGCCGCCCAAAACTGGGGTAGGAGTAGAAGCAGCTACAGTGAAAACGATATTGTCGATTGTATCGAAGGTTCCACCCGTAATTTTGAAGGCGGTTACCCCTTCCCAGCCTGTCAGCGTTAAGGTTTGTCTGGCATCAGCGGTCAGCGTGAAGGTTTGGGTTTTGGTGCTGCCTGGCGTCAGATCGACAAAAGTAACTGCAGCGTTAGCCGTGCCATTGATCCAGTCGATGTTGCTGATATTAACGGCCTGACTAAAGCTGTAGGTTGTTGCACCATCGGTGATAATATCCCCGGTGATCCATGCGCCCAGTTCTGCATTTGACGCCCAATAACTCGGGGATACAGTCAAGGTTACCCCAGCCTGAGTGTCCGTTACGACGGTATCAGGATGGGCGCCCACAGAAGTATTAGTATCGAATGTAAAAGTGGCGCTTGGGGCTGGGTCAGCAAAGTCAATCACCAAATCTGACTTGGTGGCGTTGGTTACTTTTGTGGCATTTCCCCCTGTAAAGGCGCCATTGCCCAGCATGATGGTGAGGTTGGTCACGTCGTTGGTGCTAGCGTGCGCCGTGGCCTTGCCGGTGAGGGTCACGGTGGCCACGGTGTCGCTGGTTTTGGTCACGACAGCGGTCAAGCCGGCTGGCACGTTCGTGACGTTTGCACCTGTTAATGGCTGACCATTTGTACCTGTGAAGGTGTCGCCATCCAAGGTCAAGGTAATACTGTCCGTAATAGAGCCATCATTGGCATCGGCTTCGGCAAAGGTGGTCGCGCTGTAGGTGATGGCGGGTTTCGCTGTTGCATTTTTGATGGTGAAGCTGTCAAACAAAAATGAAGAAGGAGAGGTTGCGCTTTCCTCGTAAGATGCTCCAGTAAAACTAATCTCGAAACGGGTAATTTGTTTTCCGTTAAAGTTGGTCAGATTGACAGTGTGGATTGGATTCCCCGGAACATCACCGATTGTTCCACTGACTGTACCGCCACCGGCCAGATGGCCAACAACGGACATGGATTCCCAGTCCAAAAGATCATGTTTCTCCGCGACACTTAACCCGCTAAGTTCAAAAGAGGCCAAGTCTCCATGCGCCTCTACCATGATATATGCAGAAGTATCTTGCCAATAACTAAACTCATGGTCGTAAGATGCTTGAAGATTGACATAGATAGCAGAGCCTGTGCCTATTAAAGAGTACGACGAATTTATATAGAAGTTACCGTCTTCGCTGTATGTGAATTGGGTTTTGAATGTTTCTGGCTGGTAAGTCGTGTTATCCGCCGGTAGCGCCAGCACACCGCTAAAATTGTGCAGTGCCAGCGCACTAAATGGGGTTGCCGCCTCAATAGTGCCTTGGCGCAGTTCGAGTTGCCAATCTCCCCCCCGTGCTGCGCTGCCGGTGATGTTATCGGAGGCCGCCACATCGGCACCCGTGAGCAAGGCCAGTTCTTCGACCAAGGCGCGTCCGGTGTCGCCTGCGCCAACCTCGCAGCCATAGAGCAGCAAATCGCCGTGTTCGGCCAATGCTGCGCCAATGGTGGCCAGTTGTGGGCTGTGCTGGGCCAAGCCAGCGGCATCCAGCAGGCTATCGCCCAACTGAATACGGCCGGCGCTGCCGTGCGAAATAACGTAAATAGCATCAAGCCCGGTTTTGCCGGCCAGCGCATCGGCCATTTGCTGCAAGCCGTCACCGCCGCTCATCAGCACCACCTCAATGTCGGGGGCGAGTCCGGCCAGCAGGGTCTGGTAATTGGCCACAGCGGTGTCAATAACGATCATTTCTTTGCGGATGATGGCGTTCATGGGGTACTCCAAAATAAAAGCGAAGGGGGTGGGTGGTTATGCAGTGGCAGTGGCTTTGGCTTCACTGGCACGTTGGGCGCTAATGACATGGGCGCGGCTGCCGGTAAGCTCGCTCCAGAAGTCCATACCCTGAAATTTTTGGAACAAATCAGGCGGCAAAATGGTTTTGCGCGCTTGGTATTCCACCTTGGGGCGCACCCGGTGCAGCCCGTCAATGCCGAGTGCTTCGTCAAACTCGGGTGCATCAAATTGCACGTTATCGAAATCGTGGCTCTCAAACCAAGGCTCCTCCAAAAACTGGTAAATCAGCGGCAGCACTTTGTGCGGCGCACTGCTGAGCAGTTCGTAATCAACCACCAGCAACGTGGCCGATTGTTCGCCGTAATAGGCTTCTTTCAGCCCTGTCCACGCGCGGCCCACCAACGCATCGTGGTGCATCAGCGTCTCCACCCGGCTATAAACCGTGCCTTGGTTTTTGGGGCCAAACAGGCGGGTAAAGTGGTAGGGGTTGGCGCGCACGCGGCGCTCTAGGCTGTCCATCACCCACGACACATCGCGCACGCAGGCAATCACCTTGGCCTGCGGAAACAACCCGGCCAGCAGTGGCATACGTGCCGTCCAAATGCGGTTGGTGTCAAAAATGACTTCGCGCTCGGTGCTGCGCTGATAGTAGCTGGCAAACAGCCCGCGCAAAATGTCTTCGCGCTGGCCGTCTTTGAGCGTGAGCGCCACCTCTGAGCCGGGGCTCATGATCTGCATGGCCCCACTCACCAGCGAGCCTAGCCCGCTGGTCATGGACGCATCAAAACGCGGGTTTTGCCGTAGCAGCGCCGCAAGTAAGGTGCTGCCAGAGCGCGGCAGGCCTGAAATAAAGTGAAATTTTGCGGTGGTCATACTGGGCTCACGCTGAGGGAACGCTGGGTTGCTGGCGCAAGCGGCAGGAGGTGCATCCACCAGCACATGCCCCCACTCCGCTACCCGCAGCGTCTGCGCCACCGGCATGCCCGCATTCAGTTGCCAGCTTCCCCCCAACTCTGCCGCCCCCACCTTATGCGTCGCCGCTGCCACCTTCAGCCCGGTCATATCAGTTAGCGCATCAACAAACAACCGCCCTTCCCGCCCCGCCGCCACTTCGCAGCCGTAGATCAGCAGTTCGCCGTCTTCGGCTATGGCGTTACTGATGGCTTCCATCTCGGTACGGGCATTCCGCAGCATTTCACGGTCGACCGCAGAATGACCCAAAAAAAGCTGGCCTGGTGCGCCGTGGGTGATCAGGTGCAGCGCGGTGATGTCGGTGCGGTTTTCCAGCGCTGCGGCGATTTGCTGCAGGCCGTCTTGCTGGGCATTGAGCAGATGAATGTCGGCAGACTGTGGCAAGCCGGCCTGCAGCGTGGCCAGATCGGGCAGGCTGCTATCAATGAAATACACCGCGTTAACGTGGTCATTGGGGGCAATGGCTTCGATTTTAGCTGCAATGTTGATAAGTATTTGTTGATCTGCACTATTAGCATCAACAAACAGGGATTCGATGTTTTTTGTGGTTTTCATGTTGTTATACCCTTTTATCATTTAGTTTCTTAACGGCACGGGAAAATCTGCCCATTAGCAAGACTTTAACAAAGGCCAAAAGCTGAACCTTGCACTACCTTGCAATCGTCGTTTTTAGAAATGAATTTTTAGGGTGATAACTGATTGAAAAAAAATAGTATTTATAGTGCGCTTGAATTATTAAAAAATAGTTGCTTTTTATTTTTATCTTGGTTTAGCCGGGAATACCAAGCCCCGGCTCGGTAATATTGATGGGTGTGGATACTTGCCAAACTGGGGCTTGGTGTTGCCAATCAATGGTTGTAGCCTAATTCCTTATCGTTAATGACAAACACAGCTGATAGCCGATGCCACGCACCATTTTAATGCTGGAAACGTTACCCGAAAGTGGGGCAATTTTTTTCCGTAAGCGACTCACATGTACTTCCAGGTTGCTTTTGTCCCAATGCGGATAAACTGACTTTAATCCGCCTAATAATTGCGCTGATTCCAGTAGGCCTTGGGACGCTATGGCTAGCTGATGGAGTGTTAATACGTCGGTAAAAAGCAAGGCAATCGATTGTGTGTCGGGGGCTATTAACAGCTGATTTTTTATGTCTAACTGCCATGTGGCGGATGGCTTGGCATGAAGCCGCCGACCTAAACTGGCAACGGCCGCGCTGATTTCTAAGGGGCTGGCGGGTTTGCTAACGTACATGTCGGCGCCGCTGCAATAGCCTTGCACTTTATCCGAGGTCGATACGCGAACGGTGTGCATGATGATGCCAATATCCGGGAAGGCTTGGCGGATGCGCTCGGCAATGCTGTTGCCATCTTCTACCGGCAGATTCAAATCCAGAATCAAAATATCCGGTACGAAACCGGTCTGTAGCAATTCGTTAAGCGCAATGCCGGAATCGACGCCGTGGACAGTATGGCCATCGGTTTGCAAATGCAGCACTAATTGGTTGCGCAGCGTGGTGTAATCTTCGACGACGATAAGGCGTAACGGGTCTATTGAGGTAAGCATAATTGAAATTCTACTGTGTCGTTATGGTCGATGTAACTGACTTCGGCGCCAAGTTGCGTGGCAATACCACGCACCAGCCATAAGCCTAAGCCGGTGCCGCGCAAGCGTTGCGCATGGGTGTTGCGGTAGTATTTTGCAAACACTTTGTTGGAATCGGGTTTGCCGCTTGTGCCAATTTGATTGCATACAGAAATGAGCATGGCGCTTTTGTCGGCTGTCCACGCGGCAAAAATATCCACCTGACTGTGTTCGGGCGAATATTTAAGGGCGTTCTCTAAAAAATTACTCAAAATAATGCCGCATAATAAGGCGTCGCTGGTGATTAAAAAAGGCGGCTCTAGCGCCAGCCGCACCCGGTTAACGCTATCATGGCGCTGAATAATGTCTTCAATAATGGCTTTTAGCGAAAATGGGCTGGCGCTTATGGCGGTATCGGCGTTTTCTAATTTGTCGGCATCAATGCAGCGTTCGGTGATGATCGACATATCGTGCGCCGCCGTTTGTATGTCGTGTAAACACATTGCCTTTATCTCGGGATTTTGACTGCGCTGTATATTGCCGACGGCGAATTTTATCGTCGATAAGGGTGATTTCAATTCGTGCGTGAGCATGGCGATGAAGTTACTTTTTTCAATCGAGTTGTCGCGTTCTTTTTCGACTAATATCCGCAGTTGTTCGCCGGCATTTTCAAGTTCCGTGGTGCGCTGCTGTACTCGCGTTTCTAATATTTTTTCGGACAATTTCAAGCTATCAACCAGCTGCTGTTGCGCAGTTTCTTTTTCTAAACGCAGGATGTTAAAACGATCGGCTAAAGCAAAAGACAGCAATAACATTTCAAGCGTGGAACTGAATTGCACTTGCCCGACAAAAGAAAACCGTGCCGAGGAGATGATCGATAATAGATTTAACGAAATGGTTAGGATGGTCATAAATAGCAAACCAAACGCGGCAATAAAAAAGTAAGCACTGCGTTGGCGTTTGTAGACACAGATGACGCTGATGACTAAAATTAACAAGGCGGTCAGCGCGATGACAACATTTTTGGGCTGCACAAAGTGATCAAACATCTGCCAAATGAATAACGGCAATACCGCGTTGATAACAATAAACAGCTTAATCACGCTATCGAGTTTGGGCAGCAATGTGGCGGTGTTGAGTATTTTTCGCATAAATAATAAGAAAAATACAAACACAATAGGCATACTAAATGAAGTCCCTACTTGGGTCACCGCAACGGTATCGCTCCACGGGAATAATTCATTGGATAGCCCGGTATAAAACACCATGGCAACCATGAAACAACACGAAAACATCACATACAGCAAGTAACTCACATCGCGCAATACGCTAAACAAAAACAGGTTGTATAACGCCATGGCGATGACCATGCCAAAAAATAGCGCTTGAGTGATATTGTCTTTGCGTTCGTAGGCCAAAAAAGCCTGTTTTTCCCATAATCTTGCCGGGATATGCAGGGCATTCGGGGTTTGAATACGGAAATAAATAAGCTGTTCACTGTGCGCAGCGATGGTCATGGGCAGTACAAAAAATCGGTATTTATAGGGGCGCTGTTCAAAAGGAATGGCATAACCTGTGCGCAGATATTGGTAATTTTGTTCGCCAAATTGATGAATTTGAATGTCGGCCAGTTTTGCGTAAGCAATTTCAAATAGCCGTTCAATGGCGGTATCGCTGCTGTTTTTTAGCCTTAAACGCAGCCAATAGGCCGATGTGGTGTAGGAAAAATTTAACGCTTCGCTGGGCGGAATATCGGTGCTGAAACGGGCGGCGACGTCCTCTTCTTTTAGGTCATCAATAGTCAGTGCGTGAGTGGCATCTTCCAACACGGCAAAATATTCGGTTAAGACAATAGAGAATTGTTCGGGTTTGCTAACATCCAAAATTTTATCCGCAGCAAAGACGGGCGTTATTAAGCCGAATAATATGAAGATTAGCCAGAGAGGGTAAAGGGCGTTTTTGGACATTGAAAATATGTCTCGTTCCCAAGCTCCAGCTTGGGAATGCCTAACCTCAAGCTCTGCTTGGTATTTTAAATGCATTTCAGCATACGGTTCATGTACTTGCATAACACTCATGACTAATGTGTTTGACAAATTTGCGTAATCTTGTTTTTTGTTTTTTTAAATATCAATTCCCTTGCCAGAATTGATATTGGTTTACAGGTATCGTCAAGCAGAGCTTGGTGGTATGCATTCCCAAGCTAGAGCTTGGGAACGAGAAACAGTTAACTGGGAGAAAGACAGAGGAAAGACAGGGTCAGGTCTTGCATTGTGCATTTTTTTCATTTTGAGCTACGTTGACCATTTGATTTTATGAAACGAAATAAAGTATCAGGTCTTGAATTTTGCACAATTCAAGACCTGACTCTTAGCTTCTGACCCTTAGCTTCTTTAAACTTCACAAGTTGGTCAGGTTTTCTCAATTCTACGCGGGGTACTTTTGGATGAGAAATAGAGGGATAGGCAGACCTTCCAGGCTTTTAAAACCTGGAAGGTGTAATCGGTGATGATTTGAATAGGCGGGACGCGCAATCAATCGCGACATGTACCCTAAAGGGCATAAAGGCAATCCAATCGGCAACACGATTTCATTTTAGAGCCTCGATTTCTTGTTGCGTTAACTGGGTTATTTTGGCAATCGTTGCTACGTCAAAACCATTAGGCATCTTTCCTAATATAGAGTCATATCGTAGGTTAACAATAGCCGCCACCAAGTTCCATGTCAGCGAGTAGTTCTTGTGTTTGCCCCGATACACATCCTTGACGATCCTGAAAATCTTGCATCGGCGGTTAACGTTCTCAATGAAAACTCGCCGTTTTGCCAGCGCCTTATTATTGGCTTTGTCTTGTGCTGAAAGGGGCTGGCCTTTTTTCTTTTTGACGGGCAAAGTCGAATTCTGATGATACTTGTGTATCCCTTGGTAACGGAAAGTTACCGGCGTCGATAGTCAGCCATTAAAAACGTCTTCCACGTTTTTTGCATCCAGTATGCGTTCTGACCATAGTTCCAGCTCAGCTGGCGTTGCCACGTCCAAGCGCTGCTCGATGCTTTCCGGCAACTCGCCAAAACGGTGGCGCAATTGACGCTTGAATAGGTCTGCCGCGCCTTGTTGTATGCCAATTTTCATACCGATTTTCATGCCGATTTCTTCAGCCGAAGCGATTTTACTTTCCACATCGGCTAACGCTTGCATCCGTGTTTCGTAAACCTGGCGCTCTTCTTCGTCGAACATCCGGTCAACCGCTTCGATGGCTTTGACGATGGCCAGGTCGTCGGCCAATTCCTTGGGCACGTCACCTTTATTTAACTGGTGTGCCTTGGTTAAAAAGGTGCTCCAGCGATCCAGCGCGGTGGTGACTTGATCGTAGTTCTTGGTGAATTTTTTCAGCTCAACATAGTGCAATTCAAAAATGTCATGCAGCCTGTCGTCCTTGCCGGTTGCGGTGTTGATGATTTTGTAGCAATTATGCATCTCGGTGGTTTTCGGGATGAAGTTGAAGTCCAAGATGCTGATACTGATGGTTTTTTTCAGTTCCTTGAACATCTTGCCTTCGCTGAGCTGTTCGGTGACCAGTTTAGCCCAATAGTAGATGGCGCGTTTGTCGAAATAATAATCTTCGCTGATTTGCATTTCGACATTAAACCAGCGTCCGTCATCGCTACGCGCTTTGATGTCGAGGATGGATATTTTGCCGGCGCGGTAATCGGCCAAGTTATAAGGGTTTTTTAGTTGGACTTCGACGACGTGATCCTGTTCGGAGACGATGGCGTTGATTAACGACATCAGCAAGTCTTTGTTTTCTTCACTGCCGAACAGTTTTTTAAAGGCGAAGTCGACACGGGGGTTTATTTTGCACATGGTTTTTGTCCGGCGATTGAGAAGAAAATGAAGGTGAATGGCTACTTGGCCGTCAATGCGGCACCGTTAAAATCAATGCCGGCCCAGCCGTATTGCATGAAGTTCCTGATATTCTGGTGGCCGGTGCCGTGTGGGTCGGTCAATACATCAAGCCGGTAATAATCGCCAAACAGGTTTAACGTCTGTTGCGGGTCAAGCCCGTTAAGCTGGGCAAAGGCGAAAATTTTACAGGAACCTTCGTTGCTGCCGGCGGGATTGACCAGGCGCTGCTCATTCAGGCCGTTGCTGAATTCGGTGGCTTGGTAATGGTAGTTTTCGCTAATGACGGCGATAGTTTCATCAAAACTGACCGGGGTGTTGTGCTTGATTTTGTCAATGAATGCGGTGAGGGACATGGGTTAGGCTCGGGGTTAAAGGGTTAGCGGAGTAGGCCGGAAATGCTTTTAAATTCGGGATGGGTGGAATCTTTGACCCATTCGAATAAAACCGATTCGTAATTGCTAATGCTTGCGCCTTGTTGCTGCATACGCTGTAAGGCATAGAATTTATGTTCGGCTTTGCGCGAACAGACGGCGTCTTCGACCACATGTACTTGATAGCCCAAATGCAGCAATTCCAACGCGGTCTGCAATACGCAAACATGCGTTTCCTGGCCGACCAGAATGATTTGTTTACGCTCGGTGTTAGCTACGGTGTCTGTGAAACCTTCAGCCGCGCAGCAGGAAAAACCGGTCTTGTCGAAAATCAGCGTGTCTTCTGATAACAGGTCGGTGATGCTGGCATCGGTGGCGCCCAAGCCTTTGGGGTATTGTTCGGTCAGCAGCACCGGGATATGCAGCAAGCCTGCGGCTTCAACCAAACTGCGGGCGTTGGCGGTCATCAGTTCGGCGTCATGCTCTGGCATGGCCGCTGATAATTTGGTTTGCAAATCGACTACGATGAGCAGGCTGTTGCTTGCGGATAGGAGGTTGGGGTGTGTGGACATATTGTTGAGATTCAAGGTTCAAGGTGAAAAGCGAAAGCCTCAAGGTGCAAGCGTTTTGCGCCTTGAGGCTGTTGTTAGCCTTTTTTCATAATCCGCGCTTTTTCTCGTTGCCAGTCGCGGTCTTTTGAGGTGGCGCGTTTGTCGTGCAGTTGCTTGCCTTTGGCGAGGCCGATTTCCAGTTTGGCCCGGCCGTTTTTCCAGTACATCGATAAGGGGATCAGGGTGTAGCCTTTGCGCTCAACCGAACCGATCAGCTTGTTCAGCTCATGGCGATTCAATAACAGCTTTTTGGCGCGGATGGAGTCAGGATTGACGTGGGTTGAGGCCGATAACAACGGCGAAATATGCGCGCCGGATAAAAAGGCTTCACCGCGCCGGATAGCCACGTAACTTTCTTTCAGCTGCACGCGTCCGTCCCTGAGGCTTTTGACTTCCCAGCCTTCCAACACCAGCCCGGCTTCAAAGCGTTCCTCAATGGTGTACTCATGAGTTGCCTGGCGATTGACTGCAATGGTGGCATTTTGTTGCTTATTGTTTTTCTTAGACTTTTTATCGGCCATAAGTGCGGGTTAGGATTTTTAAACTGACGGAAAGGAATAATTTTGCTATTTTACTCGATATTACTGCGCTAGTCAGAAAAGCTCACCACTCAAGGGACTTGGGTGGTGAATCTATAACACTTGAGTTTTTATTGGGCACACAAATGACGGATATAAAAAAATCGATTCATGGGGAATGGTCATCACGTTTGGCGTTTATTCTGGCGGCGACAGGTTCCGCTGTCGGTCTGGGTAATATTTGGAAGTTCCCCTATATTGCCGGCGAAAATGGCGGCGGCGCTTTTGTCCTTGTTTATTTGCTGTGCATATTGCTGATCGGTATCCCTATTATGATGGCGGAAACGATGCTGGGGCGGCGCAGCCGGCAAAATCCGATTGACACGATGATGACACTGGCCGATGAAGCCGGGGCGGATAAAAACTGGCATTATTTGGGTTGGATGGGCGTTATTGCCGGTTTTTTGATCCTGTCTTATTACAGCGTGATTGCCGGTTGGGCTTCGGCTTATACGGTAAAAGCCTTTGTCGGCAGTTTTTCCGGCGCGGATGCAACTGAGATAAAAAGCCTGTTTGATGGTTTTGTGGGTAGCCCACTGCAACTGATGTTCTGGCATAGTGCGTTCATGTTGGTGACCATGCTGATTGTGGCGCGCGGTGTTAACTCCGGCCTGGAAAAAGCCGTGCGTTTTTTAATGCCAGCCTTGTTTGTGCTGTTGATTTTGTTGGTGGCCTACGCCATGACCACGGGCCATTATTATGATCAGGGTATCCAGTTTTTATTTACCCCTGATTTTAGCAAATTGACCGGCGACAGTGTCTTGACTGCGATGGGCCACGCTTTTTTTACCCTGAGCTTAGGCATGGGCGCGATCATGATTTACGGCTCGTATTTGCCGAAAGATGTGTCGATTGCCAAGACCGTATATTTGATTGCCGGTACTGATACCGTGGTGGCTTTGTTGGCCGGTATCGCCATTTTCCCGATTGTGTTTGCCAGCGGTCTAGAGCCTGCGGTTGGCCCCGGCTTGATTTTTCAAACCTTGCCGATTGCTTTCGGCAACATGACCGGCGGCTGGTTTTTTGGCGTGCTGTTTTTTGTGATGCTGACGTTTGCCGCGTTATCGTCGTCCATTTCATTGATTGAACCGGCGGTTGCCTGGTTGGTTGAAAATAAGGGTATGGATCGGAAACAAGCCTGCATCTGGTCGGGGGCGGTAACTTGGTTGTTGGGATTGTGCACTGTTTTTTCATTCAATGCTTGGTCTAATGTCAAGGTTTTCGACCGCAGCCTGTTTGAATTGCTGGATTATTTAACCGCCAATTTGATGTTGCCTATCGGCGGCTTTTGTATCGCGGTATTTGCTGGCTGGGTTATGACGCAGCAACATACCGAGCATGAGTTGGACATGCCCGATCCCCTGAGTTATAAGGTGTGGCGGCTATTAATTCGCTATGTGTCACCGGCCGCTGTATTTTTGGTATTTTTGAATGTAATCGGGGTGCTTTAAGCATGACCGTGGTGCAAAAAAGCGCGCTGGTCAAATTTTCAGCGCAACAGATGTTTGATTTGGTTAACGATGTTGAAGCCTATCCCGCATTTTTGCCTTGGTGTAGCGGCAGCCGTATCATCAAGCGCGAAGATGACATTGTCGAGGCCGAGTTGTTGATTAGCAAAGGCGGCTTCAAAAAAGCTTTTTCGACCCGGAACAAGATTGAGCCGGGGCACAGGATGGCCATTTCGCTGCTGAACGGCCCGTTTTCGCATCTGGAAGGCATTTGGGAATTTATCCCGCTACGCGAAGATGCCAGCAAAATTTCACTGGATTTGGAATTTGAATTGTCGGGCAAGCTGGCCAGCTTGGCTTTTGGCGCGGTTTTTAATCAAATTTGCAATACTATGGTCAGTTCTTTTACGGCGCGAGCCAAAGCCGTTTATGGTTAATATTGAAGTTGCCTACGCCAAGCCCGAAGCGCAGTTCGTTGTTGCCTTGACCCTGCCGGAAGGGACGGCGCTTGACGCGGCAGTAAAGGCCTCCGGCTTGCTGGAGCGGTTCCCGGAAATTGCCTTGCCCGAGCTCAATGTGGGGGTTTTTGGCGTCGTCTGCAAACCGGATCAGATCATTAAAGAGGGCTACAGGATAGAAATTTACCGGTCATTGCGGCATGATCCTAAAGAGGCTAGGCGGCAACGGGCGTTAAAGCAGGCGTAATGTCTAAGTACAGAAAGGGCATTGAAAGCATTTTCAATTTAAATGAGTTACTAACCTATATCGTCTTTATTATCGCTGGAGTGCAGGCTTTGCCTGCTCTGGCAGGCAAAGCCTGCACTCCAGCCATGTTATTGTTTTGATATTTTTTAGTCATTAACTGAATTTGAAAACGCTGTACATATTTTATTAGACGTCATTTAATAGCCACATCATGCGCATTCTCGTTATTCTTGCCCTTATGCTCATCGCCATTCTGGAAATCGGCCCCATTCCTATCACCCCGGTTTTGTTAATTTACATCGTACTGTGTCGCCCGGTCTGGTTTTATGCTTGCGTACTCAGAATCTACGGTAAGAGCCCGCCATGAACTGCCCTAAATGCCAACAGCCGTTAGCGGCGCCCAGCGAGATCTGCCCGCATTGCGGCATTGTCTTTGCAAAATACCGCAAATATCATGCGGAACCGGGCGCGCAGCCGGATGAACCGCGTCCTGTCGTGGTTTTGGATGAAGACGGGCCGGTCAGGCCGTTGGTGCAATTTTTATTTGACGATGCGCAGCAAAGCATAAGGTGTTTTTTGGGCCGGTCGCTGGTGTGGCTCGGCCTTATGGTCTGGAGTTGGCAGTTAATGGGCGCGTCCATCGACAGCAATGCGGTTGGCGAGTCTTTTTTGCATTTGGTCAACCTGCCGTTCCATGAGGCGGGTCATGTTATTTTTAGGCCGTTTGGCGCCTTTATTACCTCATTAGGCGGAACGCTGGGGCAGTTGTTGATGCCGTTAATTTGCGCAGTTACTTTATTGCTGAAAACCCGGGACCCTTTTGGTGCGTCGGTGGCGCTGTGGTGGCTGGGGGAAAACTTTCTCGACATTGCGCCGTATATGAATGATGCCAGGGCAGGGCAGTTGCCGCTGTTGGGCGGTAATTTCGGCCATTCCTCGCCCTATGGTTTTCACGACTGGGAATATCTGCTGACTGAAACCGGCCTGTTGCAATACGACCATAGTCTAGCCAAAGCGGTTTTTGCGCTGGGCTGTGCCATCATGTTGTTGGCGATGTTATGGGGCGGGTTGGTGTTGCTTAGGCATTATAAACGCCTGATTGCCCAGACGTTAGAAAGCTAGTGCCGCTGTTTTTTAACTGTCACTAAAATGGCAGACGTTATATAATCGCGGGCTTTTATTCAATCATTTACTAAATTCACACCGGAAAAAAACATGCTGGGTAAGTTGGTTAGATTAGTTGTAGGTAGCCGTAATGACAGGCTGGTAAAGAAGAAAAAGTCATTGGTCAAAAAGATCAATGCACTGGCTTCTGATTACGAAAAATTGTCTGATGACGCGTTAAAGGCGAAAACACAGGAATTTCGTGACCGTTTGGCGCAGGGCGAAAAACTGGACAATCTGCTGCCGGAAGCGTTTGCAACGGTCAGGGAAGCATCGACCCGCGTTTTCGGTATGCGCCATTTCGATGTGCAATTAATCGGCGGCATGATTCTTCACGACGGCAAAATTGCCGAAATGAAAACCGGTGAAGGTAAAACCCTGATGGCAACGTTGGCGGCTTATCTGAATGCCTTGCCGGGACGCGGTGTGCATGTGGTCACGGTCAATGATTATTTGGCTAAGCGCGACTCTGAGTGGATGGGTAAGTTATACGGCTTTCTGGGATTGACTACCGGTGTGATTATCAGCCAGATGGACAGCGAAGATCGGCGCAAGGCTTATGGCTCGGACATTACTTACGGCACCAACAACGAATTCGGTTTTGATTATTTGCGTGACAACATGGCTTTTAGCCTGGAGCAGAAAGTCCAGCGCGATTTAAGTTTTGCCATTGTCGATGAGGTTGATTCGATCCTGATTGATGAGGCGAGAACGCCGCTGATCATCTCCGGCCCTACCGAAGAAAGCACCGAAATTTATATCAAAGTCAACGAAATCGTGCCTTTTCTGACCAAGCAGGAAAAAGAAGACGAGCCGGGCGATTATTCGGTCGATGAAAAAGTGCGCCAGTTGTATCTGACTGAGGCAGGCCATGAGCGGGTTGAACGCCTAATGGTTGAGCATGGCCTGATGGTGGATGGCACCAGTTTGTACGATGCCACCAATATTCGCCTGATGCATTACCTGAATGCGTCATTGCGAGGTCATGTCCTGTTTAAAAAAGATGTCGATTATATCGTCGCCAATAATGAAGTGATTATTGTCGATGAATTTACCGGCCGGGTTATGCCGGGACGGCGTTGGTCGGAAGGTTTGCACCAGGCGATTGAAGCTAAAGAGCAGGTCAGGATTCAAAACGAAAACCAGACGCTGGCCTCGATTACCTTCCAGAATTATTTCCGTTTGTACGAAAAACTGTCCGGCATGACCGGCACCGCCGATACCGAAGCGTTTGAGCTGAACAAAATTTACGGCCTTGAAGTCGTGGTCATCCCTACGCACCGCAACATGATCCGTAAGGATTTGGGCGACGTGGTGTTTTTGACCACCGATGAGAAATATGTCGCCGTTGCCGATGATATTAAAGAATGCGTGAGTCGCGGCCAGCCAGTGCTGGTCGGTACCACATCGATTGAAAACTCCGAGCGTTTGTCCGCGTTATTGACCAAACGCGGCATTAAACACGAAGTGCTTAACGCCAAACAGCATGAGCGCGAAGCCCATATTATCGAACAGGCGGGTATGCCGGGGGCGGTCACTATCGCCACCAACATGGCCGGACGCGGTACCGATATTGTGCTTGGCGGCAATCTGGAAGCGGAATTGGCGGCCTTGGGCGAAGATGCCAGCGATGCCGACAAACAACGCGTCCGTGGCGCTTGGTTAGACCGGCACGAACAAGTTATCGCCACCGGCGGTTTGCATGTGATCGGCTCGGAACGCCATGAATCGCGCCGTATCGACAACCAGCTGCGGGGGCGTTCAGGGCGTCAGGGCGATCCGGGTTCAACCCGTTTTTATCTGTCGCTGCAAGATGATTTGATGCGTATTTTTGCTTCCGATCGTGTTGCTGGCTTAATGAAAAAATTGGGCATGGGCGATGGCGAAGCCATTGAGCATCCTTGGGTCACCCGCTCGATTGAAAGCGCCCAGCGCAAGGTCGAAAGCCGTAACTTTGATGTGCGTAAGGAAATCCTAGCTTATGACGATGTCGCTAATGACCAGCGCAAGGTAGTTTATGCGCAACGTAATGAATTGATGGCGGCCGAGGAAATATCCGAGATTATCACTGCGATACGCGAAGATGTGGTCAATAATGTGATTACCCAATATATCCCGCCGAAAACGATGGTCGAACAGTGGGACACCAAAGGCCTGGAAGAGCATTTGCAGCAGGAATTTAATGTGCAGGTTCCGGTGCGTCAAATGCTTGACGAAGACCAGTCGCTGCAGGAAGAATCGTTGCGCCGACGCATTATTGAAATACTGGAGCAAAGCCATAAGGACAAAGAACAGCAAATGTCCAAAGACGTGCTGCAACATTTTGAAAAATCAGTGATGCTGCAAGTATTGGATAACAGCTGGAAAGAGCATCTGGCGGCGATGGATTATTTGCGTCAGGGCATCCATTTTAGGGGCTATGCGCAAAAAGACCCCAAGCAGGAATACAAACGTGAAGCGTTTGAAATGTTCACCAAACTGCTGGAGCAGATCAAATACGAAGTCATAGAAATTCTGTTTAAAGTCCAAGTCAGTCGGGAAGAAGATGTTCAGGCCATTGATGAACAGCGGCAAGCACCGAAAGAAATGCATTTTGAACATGCGCAAGCGCCGACCTTGGATGCTTATGAGGAATCGTTGGTCGCCGCGCCTGAGCAAGAACAAGATGAGGCTGCAGGGCAACCTTTTGTCAGGGACGCAAATAAGGTGGGCCGCAATGACCCTTGCCCTTGCGGTTCGGGCAAGAAGTATAAACACTGTCACGGCAAATTGAGTTGATTGTTTAAGGCGATTTCCGAGAAATAACATTCCTGGATGATCATGGCCTGTAAAAAAATCAAGTCCACGCTTAGCACGCTTAACACGAAATTTTCGTGTTAAGCGTGCTAAGCGTGCTAAGCGTGCTTAGCGTGGACAATTTTTGGTATTTCTTTTTCAGGAAATGGCCTAAGTTGATTTAAAAAACGCTTTACCAAAGAAAGCGGTCAGCCCGAAGAAAATTATTTTTCTTCGGGCTGACTGCTTTTTTGTTTTCAGGTGGGAAAGAATATCCGGGGGCAATATGGCGGTGTTGATAAATTGGGCTACCCACTTAAGTCGGGACAGTTTTAAATGGGTGGCCGGGAACGCCAAGCCCCAGCTTGGCGCGAACACTCGCCAAGCTGGGGCTTGGCGTTCCCAGTTTGTCCATGCTTAAGTTGGTAGTCTTTAATTGGTTTGAGAAACTTGATGCTGCGCCTGCAGGTAATGAGCTGTCGCCCCTCAAAACAAACTTTCAATCGGCTTTTCCTCAGAAAAATCGGTATCGGTCTCGGTGTTGGTGTTGCTAGGCGAACCGTAACGGCTAGGCACATGCTCTTCCTGAAAGAATTCCCAAATTCCGTTGCTGTTTGCGCTGGCGGTTAAGAGGCCGGTGTAGGGATTGATAAACGCTTTTACTATGCCAGGCGGCATATCAAGAGGGGCTTCTGGTGTATCTTTCAACGCGGTGCGCATAAACTCTATCCACATCGGCAATGCGGTTACACCGCCGGTTTCGCGGTTCCCCAGCGGCGAAAAATCATCAAAACCCACCCAAGCAACGGCGACATTTGATGCACTATAGCCATTAAACCAGGCGTCGCGGTGGTCATTGGTGGTGCCTGTTTTGCCTGCGAGGTCTTGTCTGTTCAGTGTCTTGGCATCGGTTGCGGTGCCGTGCTGGATGACATCCCTTAACAACGAGTTCATCAGAAAACAAATTTGCGGAGTAATGATTCGGGGCGCGTGGGTGCGAGTCAATGCCGGGTTGTCGTCGCAAGCCGGGCAGGCGGTTTTGGGCTTGGCCTGATAAATGACGTTGCCCTCGTTTGATTCGATGCGCTCGATAAAATACGGTTTGACCAGAAAACCGCCGTTGGCAAACGTGGCATAAACCTGAGCCATTTGCAGTGGCGAGGCATAGCCGCTGCCCAGTGCCAAGGACAGGGTTTTAGGTGTTTGGTCGTCGGTGAAGCCAAAACGCAACGCCGTCGCCACGGCTTTTTCAATGCCCATGTCCTTTAATAAACGGATGGAAATGATGTTCCTGGAATGGGTGATGGCCGAGCGGATGCTGGTCAGTCCGTAGAATTTTTTGTTGTAATTTTCCGGTCGCCATTCGTTTTCCTGGCCTGGCGTGTTGATCACCAACGGCGCATCGTCAATTAGGCTGGCCGGGGTGTAGCCTTGTTCCAGCGCGGTGGTATAAATGATGGGTTTAAAGCCTGACCCGGGCTGTCTTTTAGATTGGGTGGCGCGGTTGTATTTGTTGCGGAAAAAATCGAAGCCGCCGGTTAACGCTAAAATCGCGCCATTGCTGGGGTTTAATGACACAAAGGCACCTTCTACCTGGGGGATTTGCGTTAAGGCCCAGCTGCCATCGGCGAGTTGGCGCACCCGGATAACATCGCCGCGCCGTATGCTGTTGCCGATGCCGCCCGCCCATTTGATGGTGTCCCACGGGATTTCAATCAGTGTATTGTTTTGCAATTTGACCGTTGCGAGGTTATTTTTTATCTGCAGCACCATGGCGGGCAGTGTGTCGCCGATGATGGGCAGGCTGCTGAAACGGCTGCCTTTGTCAATGCTTGAGCGGCGGTAGCCGTGGCGTTCGTCATACGCATGCAAGGTGTTGTTAAGCGCTTGGTTGGCGGTGGTTTGCAGTGTTTCGGTGATGGTGGTGTAGACCTTAAAGCCCGATGTGTAGGCTTCATTGCCATACAGCTCGAAGATTTTTTGGCGCACCATTTCGGCAAAATACAGCGCTGAAACTTCAGGCAAGACAGTTTGCAGCTTGGCGGTCGAGGGCTGCCCGGATGCGTCGTCATAATCTTGTTGGCTGATGTGCTGAAGTTCCAACATGCGTTGCAACACGTAATTGCGTCGCTCAAGTGCCCGCGCCTGGTTGGTGACAGGATTGTATATCGACGGCGCTTTAGGCAGGCCGGCAATCATGGCGTGTTCGGCCAGCGTCAATTCGGCGAGGTCTTTGCCGTAATAAACCTGCGCGGCGGCGGCAACGCCATAAGCCCGGTGCCCCATGAAAATCTGGTTTAAATACAGCTCCATGATTTTGTCTTTGCTGTACTCGCGTTCTATCTTTAACGCCAGCATGATTTCTTTCAGCTTACGGGTATAGGTTTTTTCATTGCTGAGCAGGAAGTTCCGGGTGACCTGCATGGTGATGGTGCTGCCGCCCTGTTTTTTCTTGCCGGTTAAGGCCAGCTGCATGGCGGCCCGAAGCAGGCCTTTAAGGTCGACGCCCCGATGTTCATAAAAACTGTCGTCTTCTGCGGCAATAAAGGCGTTGATAAGCTGCTTGGGCACTTTTTCTATAGCAACCGGCGTGCGTTTTTTTTCACCGAATTGGGCAATCAGCCGCTTGTCTTTCGTGTAAATGCTCAACGGCATTTGGTATTGGACATTATGCAGCGTGGTGACATCCGGCAGGTTGGTTGAAAGCTGTTCGTATAAAAAATAACTGCCGTTTGCTATGCCCAGCGTGATGGTTGTCAAAATAATGGCAAACCATTTTAGAATTTTAGCCACAAGTGTTTCCGGAAATGCTACGGTAGTGATGAAAATTGTAGATGAAACCGCTCCTACAGTGGGGTTGCTGGATATAAGAAAGCAGCGACCCGAACAAATAAATTGCACATTTTAAGCATCAAAATAAAAAAGGCTACTATACTTTCGCCAGTAAATAGGTTTTGTGCCGGTTGATTAGGCCTTTTTCCCAGGTAACGGCGCCATCAGCATGTAGGCGGAATAAGCCGTTCAGACGCCAGCAAAATCGGTTCTTGGTTTATCTGACTATTTAGGCAATGCGCCTATTATAACCGGCGACTGCATGGACATTTTGTATTATGCAACAATTGGGCTACCAACGGTGCGGGGCGGCATTGTATGCCCGGTATCCTGGGGTCGGCCGCGCAGAAAATATAATTCGGGGATGTGGGCAATCACAGTGTTTATCAAGTTTTTCAAGGGTTAGTTCATGAGTTGGTTTGGTCAAAAACAAAGCGCCGTGCTGGGCATTGATATCAGCACGGCAGCGATAAAGTTGCTTGAGTTAAGCAAGGTCGGAGCCCGTTATCGGGTGGAGAGTTATTCAGTGGCGCCTTTGCCGCAAAATGCAGTGGTCGATAAAAATATAACCAATGTTGATGCGATCGCCGATGCGATAAAAATGGCGCTAAAACAATCCGGCTCTAAACTCAAGCAAGCTTCCGTTGCCGTAGCTGGGGCATCGGTGATGACCAAAGTGATACCGATGTCGGCGGAACTATCCGATGACGAGCTGGAAGAGCAAATCATGGTTGAGGCCGACCAGTACGTGCCTTATTCGCTGGATGACGTCAATTTCGACTTTGAAGTGCAGGGCGAAGTCGAGGGTAATCCGGATAAAGTTAATGTGTTGCTCGCGGCATCAAGAAAAGAAACCATTGCCGACCGTGTCGAGGCTTTAGAAAAGGCCGGGCTGAAAGCTAAGATTGTCGATGTTGAAGCGTTTGCGATGGAAAATGCGTTTTCCTTGTTGCTGGGCCAATTACCGGATAGCTCGGAAGCTCAAACCGTGGCGGTTGTCGATATAGGCGCCACCTTGACTACCTTAAATGTCTTGTATAATGCCCACACTGTGTACACTAGGGAGCAAAGCTTTGGCGGCAGGCAATTGACTGAAGAAATCCAGCGCCGTTACGGCTTAACTTACGAAGAGGCTGGTTTGGCAAAAAAGGTCGGCGGTTTGCCGGATAACTATACTATTGATGTACTGGATCCTTTTAAAAGGGCAATGGTCCAGCAAATTCAGCGCTCTATCCAGTTTTTTGTTTCCTCCAGTGCCAATAGGCGTATCGATAGCCTTATCCTTGCCGGCGGCTGCGCCTCAATAACCGGTGTCGATAAATTGGTACAGCAAGCCATCGGTGTGCCGGTTGCTATCGCCAATCCGTTTATCAATATGTCACTGTCCCATAAGATCAAGCCCCAGTCATTGAGCAACGATGCGGCGGCGATGATGATTGCTTGCGGCTTGGCCTTAAGGAGCTTTGACTGATGGCAAGAATTAATTTACTGCCTTGGCGTGAAGAACGGCGGGCACAGAAAAAGCAGGATTTTATTAACGCGATTGTCGCGGCTGTTTTGTTCACTGTGATTATTTTTGGCGGGATGCACATGTATATTGAAGGGCTGAAAGAATATCAGGAACAGCGCAACAAAATAATCCAGGACGAAATAGCGTTATTGGATATAAAAATCGCCCAAATTAAAACTATTGAGGAGCAGAAAGCCAAGTTGTTGACCAAAATAGACTTGATCCAGAAATTACAGGAAAGCCGCCCAGAAATTGTACATTTGTTTGATGAGCTGCCGAGGGTGACACCGGACGGCGTTTTCCTGTCGAAATTTACCCAACTGGGTGCGGAACTGACGTTTGAGGGCAAATCGCAATCGAATGCGCGCATTTCTGCCTTCATGCGCGCCATTGAAGCCTCGGGCTGGTTGAAAGAACCCAAGCTGAATGTCATCCAGTCTGCGGACAAAGCGAATGTCGAGCGGGTCAGTGACTTTACCCTTCACGCCAAACAGGGCAATCGGAATGCGGAAGCTGACGACGCAGGGAGCCATTAATGAATTTGTCGGAAATTAATCTGTCGGAAATTAATTGGGATCCTAATGCGGCAGGGACGTGGCCGCTGCCGATTAAAGCGGCAACGATTGTGTTGGTCTGCGGGCTGGTGTTCGGTGCAGGTGTTTACTATGACACACTTGACCAGCTGGCTGAATTGGAGACTTTCGAGCAGAAAGAAGTCGAATTAAAACAGTCGTTCGAGACCAAACAAAAGAAAGCCATCAACCTGGAAGATTATCAGCAGCAATTGGAGCAAATCGAAGTCGAACTGGAACAAATGATCCGGCAAATGCCCACGCAGGAAGAAGTCGCCAGCTTGCTGATTGATATTTCCCAGACCGGCTTAGCCAGCGGCTTGGAATTTAGGTTATTTAAACCTGAGGCGCCGGTGCGTAAGGATTTTTACTCCGAACTGCCCATTAAAATTGAAGTCATCGGCAAATATGAAGAACTGGGTTTGTTTATCAGTGGCTTGGCCTCATTGCCGCGGATTGTCACGGTGCATGATGTCAATATTATCCCCGAAGACAAGGAGGCTAAGGGCGGCAAAATGAGGATGAATGCCCTGGTGAAAACCTATAATGAAGCGGCGGATGCAACAGAGTCGACTACGGTTAAAAAGAAAAGGGGGCAAAAGTAATGCAAGATAATAAATTACCTTTGCCAAGCGCTACGCAGCCGGTATTGCAGGCGCACACCGCTTCCTGGCCGTTTTGTTGCTTAGCACTGGTGGCCTTGCTGTCGGGTTGCAGTAATGATGATTTTTCAGATTTAACCCACTATCTCGCGGACGTTAAGGCCCGGCCTAAAGAAGCCATTAAACCGCTGCCCGAAATAAAAGTGATTGAACCGTTTATTTTTAAGCCGGAAGGCTTGCGCGACCCGTTTAAGCCGATGGAACAACCCGAACAGGCCAGTGGCGCCGATGTGTCCGCCGGTAGCGGCATCAAACCGGATTTCACCCGGCGTAAAGAAGAGTTGGAATCTTTTCCTTTAGACGGCCTAAGAATGGTCGGCACTATCGAGATGAAATCAGATTTGTGGGGTTTGGTCAGGGCCAGTAGCGGCACTATTTATCGTGTCAGGGTTGGCCGTTATATGGGCAAAAACCACGGAAAAATTATACGAATACTCAACGATAAGATTGAACTGATGGAAATTGTCCCCGACAAACCGGGGACATGGCGCGAACAACCCATTTCAATCACGTTGACAGAATAATTTAGAGGACAAAAAATGAATACTAAACAAGGCGGCGTTATGCGCAATATTGGCAGGGAACAACATAAAATGTGGCGGTTATCGGGAGCGCAGATCAGCCTAGGATTCTTCTTATTGCTATGTCAGTTGGCTTCGGTCAGTGCGGCTGAACTGGCCTTATCCGCATTGGACTTTGCTACACAGCCAGGCGACAAACTGCAGATTGAAATGGAAATGACCGGTGCCGCCATCGCCCCCAAAATATTCAAGACCGATAACCCTGCGCGTATTGCGCTGGATTTTCCCGGCGTAAAAAGTGCTTTGCCGAAAAAAATGTACCCGATAAACCAAGGCACTGCGAGCAGTATTTATGTCGTTGAAGCGGCCGGCAGATTGCGCGTGGTCGTTAACCTGCTGGAGACAACGCCTTACGACGCCCGGGTTGTCGGCAACAAGGTATTGCTGACCTTAACGCCAACAAGGCAGGCTGCGGTTGTGGCGCCCCGGCCTATTGCCGCCGCACAGATTGCTCCACCGATAGCGGCAGCGGCCGCCAATACAGTCGTGTCGGCATTAATACCCGCCCAAGACATCAGCGGTTTTGATTTCAAGCGTGGCAGTAAAGGCGAAGGGCGCATATTGGTTACGCTGGCCAAGCCCAATACTATCGTCAATTCCAAAAAAGTAGACGGCAAAGTGGTCATCAGCTTTTTAAATACCCGCTTATCTACCAGCTTGGCTAAACGGCTGGACGTGTCGGAATTTGCAACCCCGGTTAAATTTATCGATACCGTTTCGTCCGAGCAGCAAACCACCATTACCGTATCGCCGCAGAATGAACTTTACGACTATTCGGTATTCCAGTCAGACCGCTTGTTGACCGTTGAATTCCGTCCGTTAACGCCTGAAGAAAAAGAGGCGCAGGACAGGTCGCGCAGCAAATATGTCGGTGACCGCCTGTCGTTAAATTTCCAGGAAATTGACATACGCAGCGTGATTGCCATTCTGGCTGAATTTACCGGACAAAATGTCGTGGCTGGTGATGATGTGACCGGCACCATCACCTTAAAGCTTGATGATGTGCCGTGGGACGAAGCTTTAGACTTTATTATGATGACCAAAGAGCTGGGCAAATACGAGTCCGGCACGGTCACGCTGATTTCAACGCTGGATAAGATTAAGGATTACAAACGCAAGCAACAGGAAACGGAAAAAGTGGTCGCACAATTAGACCCGCTGGTGACTGAGTATATTAAAATTGATTATGCCAAGGCCGCCAGTTTCCGGGCGCTGCTAAACGGCACTGATGCCGGTGCTTTCGGTGCCTGCGGCGTAACCGGCACCGCCGAAGTGGCGGCAACTGTCGGTTCGATAGAAGAAAAGCCTTCTATTGCGCAGACCTTAGGTAATGCGCAAGTTACCCAGCAGGGTGCAGGAGGTGCAGGAGGCATGGCTGGGCAAGGTATGGCCGGGGGTGCAGAGACTGTCAATGATGATTTACGTATTCTTTCGCCGCGTGGGTCGGTTGTGGTTGATGCCAGAACCAACACCCTGATTGTTCGCGACACCACAAAACGTCTGGAAGAAATAAGAAAGCTGATACGCAGGCTCGATGTGCCGGTGCGCCAAGTGATGATTGAAGCGCGGGTTGTTATTGCCATCGACAGTTTCACCGAAAACTTAGGCGTCAAGTTCGGCGCCGCAAAATCGGCAACAGTCGGGAATGATAAGGTATTTGGCATTGGCGGAGCCGGAACTCGGGGGGCAATCAGCCCTGATTCGAGCGGCAATATGGGCACGTTAAACGATAATTTGCTGGTCGATTTGGGCGTGTCGGCATTAACCGCCACCCCGCCGGGTGCATTGGGCATGACACTGGCCAGAGGTGCCGATTATGTATTGAACCTTGAGCTGCAAGCCTTACAAATTGACGGCAAAGCGGAAATCGTCTCTAATCCGAGAGTGATGACCATGGATCGCTGTACCGCCGTGATGATGCAAGGTATCCAAATCCCTGTTACCATGCCCCAAACCGCTAACCAGCCGCCAACGGTCACTTATAGGGATGCCGTCCTTGAATTAAATGTGACGCCGCAAATCACGCCTAGCGGGTCAGTTATCATGAACCTGCTGATCAAGAAGGATCAAGAGAACAACCAAACACGGAACCCCATATCCGGTAACCCCGGTATTGATAAGCGCGAGATTAAAACTTCAGTGCTGGTTGAAAATGGCGAGACTGTTGTTTTAGGCGGGGTTTATGAAGGCGATGAGCAAAGTAGCATGAACAAAATCCCCTTCTTCAGTGACTTGCCGGGCATTGGTTTCTTGTTTACCAATTCATCGGTTAATAATGTCAAAAAGGAACTGTTGATATTTGTCACGCCCAAAATTATCCAAGACGATATGGAGCGCGATTGATTTTTGTCTCATTCCCAAGCTCCAGCTTTATTTAACCGGAGAGTATCGCTGAGTTTTTTGTCTCGTTCCCAAGCGCCAGATGTCTCGTTCCCAAGCTGGAGCTTTGGGAACGAGACAAAGTGGTTCAGTAATGTCTCGTTCCCAAGCTCCAGCTTGGGAATGCATACCCTCAAGCTCTGCTTGATTGTGTGCGTCTTATTTCGGGGGATGGGGTCAGGTCTTGCAATACCACATTTTTTCCGATCTTTCCCTTTTCCCCTCTCTTTTTTGGCTGCGCATAATTACTTTTATGTGAAAATCCAGATAGGGTGGGCAGGTTTTTTGCCCACCTTTCCACTGTTAAACATTGATTGAACGAACCGCCCTTGGGAAACTGGGGCGGTTTTTTATTGTGATATACTTTTATCAAGAATTTACAGGGAAAAGTACATGCAATTTGAATGGGACGAAAATAAAAATAGGCTCAATCTTCAAAAGCACGGTGTCGCTTTTGAAGAGGCAAAAACGGTCTTCGATGATCCCCTGCAAATCTCGAAATTAGATCACAGATTTAGCTATTTTGAAGAAAGATGGATAACCATTGGAGCAACTCAAAATGCACGCATTTTGGTTGTTGCTAATTTGTTTTTTACTGATGATGGCGAAGAAATAATCAGAATTATTTCAGCACGATATGCGAATCCAAAAGAGAGGGCAAGTTATGACAAATGTTGAAGAAAGGGCTCGATTTGATGATTACGAGCTAGAAGATAATTATGATTTTAGCGATGGTATCCGGGGACGTTTTTACAAATCCAAAAAAATTCGCACAACGCTACAGTTGGATAACGATATTTTGTTGTTTTTAAAAAAACAAGCGAGTGAAAAACACATCAAATATCAGGTATTGGTAAATAGTTTGCTTAGGGACTATATGAGTGAAGTTGTGAATAAATAGGAGATGAATTGGGGACAGACCTAGGCTGTCGAAATCGAAGTAAATAAAATAGAAATATACATCAATTCAATATATTACAAATCTTGATCCACTTAAAAACGCCTAAAAACAGCGTATTCAAAGTGCATTTACAGCTAACAATCAATAAGTTAGACAAAGTT
>JAUXXQ010000164.1 GCA_030684815.1 Methylobacter sp.
TCGAAATATTGGCATCATGGCTCACATTGATGCAGGTAAGACGACGACTACGGAACGTGTCCTCTATTATACGGGTGTGTCTCACAAAATCGGTGAGGTGCATGACGGCGCTGCAACCATGGACTGGATGGAGCAGGAGCAGGAGCGGGGGATTACAATTACTTCGGCTGCAACTACCTGCTTTTGGAGCGGGATGGAAAAGCAGTTTCCGCAGCATCGCATTAATATTATAGATACGCCGGGACATGTCGATTTTACTATCGAGGTGGAGCGGTCGCTTCGGGTCTTGGACGGTGCCTGTGCTGTTTTTTGTGCTGTAGGCGGTGTTGAGCCGCAGTCCGAAACTGTTTGGCGGCAAGCCGATAAGTACAATGTGCCGCGATTAGTCTTTGTTAATAAGATGGATCGCTCGGGCGCCGACTTCTTTCGCGTTATTGAACAAATTAAAGTCAGGCTAGGTGGTCAGGCTGTTCCGCTTCAGTTGCCGATTGGTTCTGAAGATAGCTTTGAAGGTGTTGTAGATCTTATAAAAATGAAAGCTATTTATTGGGATGATGCCAATATGGGGATGACTTTCAAGGAAGAAGATATTCCGCCTGAGATGCTGGAGTCTTGTGTTCATTGGCGAGACTATATGATTGAGGTGTCTGCGGAGGCAAGTGAAGAGTTGCTGGAAAAGTATCTTGAAGAAGGTAGTTTGTCCAATGAAGAAATAAGATTTGGTATTCGGCAGCGGACGCTCGCTAATCAAATTGTTCCTGCCTTGTGCGGTTCTGCCTTTAAAAATAAAGGTGTTCAGGCGATGTTGGATGCCGTTATTGAGTACCTGCCTGGGCCTGCTGATGTTGAAGCTATAAAAGGTCATCTCGAAGATGAGTTAATCGAAGCTACGCGTCCTGCCAAGGATGATGCGCCTTTCTCCGCGCTTGCATTTAAAATTGCTACCGATCCCTTTGTGGGTACGTTGACGTTTTTCAGGGTTTATTCCGGGGTTCTTAATTCTGGCGATAGTATTTATAACCCGATAAAAAAGAAAAAAGAGCGTGTTGGTCGAATTGTGCAGATGCATGCCAACAGTCGTGAGGAAGTAAAAGAGGTCTATGCTGGAGATATAGCGGCGGCCATAGGTCTAAAGGATGTAACTACCGGTGATACGCTTTGCGATATTAAGGATGTTATTGTTCTTGAACGCATGGACTTTCCTGATCCGGTTATTTCTGTTGCTGTAGAGCCAAAAACAAAAGCTGATCAAGAAAAAATGGGTCTAGCGCTAGGCAAGTTAGCTCAAGAAGATCCTTCTTTTAGAGTGCATACGGATGAAGAGTCAGGGCAAATAATTATCTCAGGGATGGGGGAGTTGCATCTTGAGATTATTGTAGATCGCATGAAGAGGGAATTTAATGTTGAGGCGAATGTTGGTGCGCCGCAAGTTGCCTATAGAGAAACAATTAGAAAGACAGTAGAACAAGAAGGTAAATTCATAAGGCAGTCTGGTGGGCGAGGTCAATACGGTCATGTCTGGTTGCGGATTGAGCCGCAAGAAATCGGCGCTGGTTACGAGTTTGTTAACGAGATTGTCGGTGGTGTTGTTCCAAAGGAATTTATACCTGCTGTAGATAAAGGTATCCAAGAACAGTTGAAGAGTGGTATCCTAGCCGGCTATCCTGTATTGGATGTTAAAGTATCTTTGTTTGATGGTTCTTATCACGATGTTGATTCGAACGAAATAGCTTTCAAAATTGCTGGATCTATGTGTTTTAGGGAGGGGGCTAGGAAGGCAAATCCTGTTTTACTTGAGCCTATAATGAAAGTTGAAATTGCAACCCCTGAAGAATATATGGGTGATGTTGTAGGTGATATCAACCGACGCCGAGGGATAATTCAGGGAATGGATGATACACCATCGGGTAAAACGCTTAGCTGCGAAGTGCCACTGGCGGAAATGTTTGGCTATGCGACTGATTTGCGTTCAGCAACTCAGGGGCGTGCTACATACAGCATGCGGTTTGAAAAATATAATGAAGCACCTGCACATGTTGCGGAAGCGATTATTAAAAAATCTTCATAAAATTGAATATAATTTAAAGGTATTAACTCATGGCCAAAGAAAAATTCTCACGTAGCAAGCCCCACGTAAACGTCGGCACCATCGGTCACGTCGATCATGGTAAGACTACCTTAACTGCTGCCTTAACCAAAGTAATGGCTGAGCTCCAAGGTGGAGAAGTTAAAGCGTTTGATCAAATTGACAATGCGCCTGAAGAGCGTGCGCGTGGTATTACCATTTCCACCTCACATGTCGAATACGAATCAGCAACACGCCATTATGCGCACGTTGACTGCCCAGGCCATGCTGACTACGTAAAAAACATGATTACCGGTGCGGCGCAAATGGATGGCGCCATTTTAGTCTGCTCGGCAGCTGATGGTCCAATGCCGCAAACTAGAGAGCATATCCT
>JAUXXQ010000123.1 GCA_030684815.1 Methylobacter sp.
AAAATATTGTCCAACGCCCGCCCGCGCCCATCCATGCTGATCTTAATGCCCTTATCCAATAAGGCTTGTGTGAAGGCCAGACTGGTAAATTGGGCACCTTGGTCGGTATTGAAAATCCCAGGCGTACCCAGCCCAAGTGCCGTCTCCAGCGCAACCAGACAGAATGCGGTATCCAGGGTATTGGACAGCTCCCATGACAACACATAACGGCTGTGCCAATCAATCACTGCGACCAGGTACATAAAACCTTTGGCCATGGGACACCCTTATTTCAGGCTTTTGTTGATCTGTTCAATAAGCTTTCTCCATTGCACTAACTCGCATGGATCAAGATCATTCGCAGTTTTAGTTCTTGTCCAGCGGATATATGCTTTAGCCAATTTATACTTTGAAAAACCGCTAATTTCTTTAGAAAACAATTCGACAATAGGTCTATTTGATTGCTGAGCTGCAATTGCTGATACATCAACACCAAACTCCTCCTTCGCAATCAAAACTAATGTATTTCGCAACAAGTCTTCTATTTCGGCTTTCTCTATACTGCAAAAATCCTTAGTTCTTAAAATGTTTTTATTACCAAGTGCATGTACTAAGTTTTCTTGCTGAGCAGCCTGATCACCCGCATTATCGGAGTCAAGTAAAGCAGCCACTTTTAGTTTGTGCGCATGAAGGATGGTAGCGTAATAAACTACTTTTCCAGCCGTATTTGCGAAGACCAACGCAATTTTTTCATTTAATGTTACATCATCTGACTCTTTTAAAAGCTCTGATGTGGCTTCTATGTACCAGTAGTCAGTTATACCTTCCAATACAAGATTTCTTTGCTGTGAAAATAAGCTGCTCGCAAGATCATAGCCAAGTGCTTCTTGGAGCGGTAGCATTCCAGCAGGGTCTTCGGATGAAAGTGTGGTATGTACAGTTGTACCTACCTCTCTACTTGCCATTTCTACAACTCTAACAATATCCAATTCATTTGGCCCAACGAGAAAAGGAGAGTGCGTTGAAAATAAGGTCTGATTTTTCTCTGATAGCCTTGAAATCGTATCTCTGAAATCTCTTTGTTTTAGCGCATGCAAACTCATTCCTGGTTCATCTAGCAATAATATGGCATTTTTGTGCTTATCCGTTGCTTCAGAGAAAAAGACCACAAAGAATGAGACTAGCCATTGAAAACCCTCTGATCTTTGGTCTAGCTCTACCTCCACACCAAGATCATCTTCAACAACAACTTTTAAGTATTGACCATCAGCTGTTACCTTAAGCTTATCTGCTTCGGGTCTATTAGGGTTAGGCATCCAAACTGAACGTATCTCTTTCGTAAGTCTTACGCTGGCAGCATTTAGTTGATAGCTTCTGGAGTCCAGTTTGTCGCGATATAATTTTAAAGCCTCTTTGTCGTTTATACTTGGACTTGTTGTTGATCCAAGCGTGGCCAACTCTCTAGCTGTAAAGCCTAGCAACTTCAGCAGACATAGATTGCCGTAATCATAATATTTATCATCCAGGAGATTTTGCTCTACCCTTTGTGCGAGGTGTTCTAAATGGATTAACGGCTTTACATTAAAATAGTTGTTGAACATTATAAGGACAGGCACTCTCTTACCAAGAATATTCAAAACATCGTCATGATTTTTATTACATTTAATCTTATTTAACAGTTCGGAGTGTCTGGCCTCCTCTGTTTCATTACCTTCCTCTACAAACTCATAGTTTTCGTCGAGCCATTTCTTAAGAAACTCCGACATTTCAACTGACAAAATGTCACTTTCACCCCACTCACCGTTTATCTCTTTTAAGGCGTCTGATGGTTTAACGCTCGCCTCCACAACAGAAGTATTTGCATACTGCTTATCCATATGTGAAGCCATGCGAATTAAACTTTTATTAACATCTTTAACTATTATTTTACTTGGAGCATCAATTAACGAATGATAGCTATTATTGCTAAGCGTTCTATATAACTTGTATTTGCAGTTATGAAACTCTGTCGGAATAAGCTGTTTATCATCTTCTTCTAATTCAAAATAACCTGTTACTACTTCAATTGACTCTGGTTTCACTTTTCCTGAAGTTATATCGTTGTATTTCGATCTTGGATAATCTCTAAGTGCATCAAACCCATCAATATCTTCTGGTTTATTCAACTGCTGAAGAGCTTTGAGAAGGACAGTTTTTCCAGCCTCATTTGGTCCCACTAAAATTGTTTTTAATCGTTCTACATCGAATTCCCCAGAATCAACAATACTACGATAATTTTGAACTCTCGCTTTCACTAGCCTCATATCTGTTTCCTAATTTAGATTTACTTCTCGATACCGGAGCCGGACGGGGCATGTTGCCCCGTCCGAAACGTTTTATGGCTTATATATAACTCGATACCACCGTCAAACATTGCAACGGGGTACATACCCCGTCGCGCGTTCGGAGTCAAAAATCAGACTATCTTAAACGCTGTCGCCAACAAACGCGCCAACCTTATTCGTTAGGCATGAACATCAACGAAGGAGCTTACAGAATGCGGCAGCGGAATATGCTGGCCTTCTTCTTTAAGCCCTTCAATGTGAAATTCGATAGCTTCTTGAATAAGTTGCAAAGCCTCTTGCTCTGACTCGCCTACAGCTATGCAACCGGGGAGATCGGGAACATAGGCGCCAAAGCTTGTTGGGCCTTCTTCAATAACAACCATATACCGCATATAAACCTCTATTACTTAAGTCCTGCTTGTTTCAAAACGCTGATAAGCGTTCCAGGCGGAACATCTACGCTGAATTTTCCAGCAACAGTGACCGTACCGGATTTGACCGGATGATTGAACTGACGATGGCTTCCTTTTTGCCGTACTTGTTGCCAACCATCCAACTCAATTATTGCGATAAGGTCTTTAATTTTCATGTTGCGAGTTTAACACGGATTTTTCTTGATACTTACCAGGGGAATATGTCTGACTATCAAACGCAAACGCCCTAACTTTGCCAACCAAAACCCCCATTCCAGCAACCTCCAAATTCCCCATCAAAACCGCCATCAACCGATCATCCTCAAGCTTCAACAACTCCACAAACAAAGCTTTCTCCTGCTGATCCGCCGCCAAATACCCCGTTTCTAAATACCGGTTCAACAGCTTATCCAGTTCTTTAGTCCCGCGCCGACATTGCCACTTTAATCGCGCCAGTTCGTCCATTAGCCCAATTTTCTCTGCACCAGCATTTTCTTGGTTTCGGCAATGGCTTTGGCCGGATTTAAGCCTTTGGGGCAGGTATCGGTGCAGTTCATGATGGTATGGCAACGGTACAATTTAAACGGGTCTTCCAGTTCGTCGAGCCGTTCGCCGGTGCTTTCGTCGCGGCTGTCGACCAGCCAGCGGTAGGCTTGCAGCAGGATGGCCGGGCCTAAATAACGCTCGCTGTTCCACCAATAACTGGGGCAACTGGTTGAGCAACAGGCGCACAATACGCAGTCGTATAAGCCGTCGAGTTTTTCCCGGTCTTCTTTGCTTTGCAGACGTTCGGAATCGGCTGGCGCTGGGGTTTGGGTTTCTATCCACGGCTTGATCGAGGCGTATTGCGCATAGAAATGGGTCAAATCCGGCACCAGGTCTTTGACGACTTGCAAATGCGGCAGCGGGTAGATTTTAATGGTGCCAGAATAGGAGTCGATGGCTTTGGTGCAGGCCAGCGAGTTTTTGCCGTTAATGGTCATGGCGCAGGAGCCGCACACGCCTTCGCGACAGGAACGCCGGAAGGTTAGGCTGCTGTCGATTTCGTTTTTGATTTTCAGGATGGCGTCCAGCACCATCGGGCCGCAGTTGTCCATGTCCAGCTCGAACGTATCGATACGCGGGTTTTCGCCAGATTCTGGATCCCAGCGATAGACTTCAATCCGGCGGATATTGGTAGCACCGGCTGGCGCTTTAAAGGTTTTGCCTTCGATTAAAACCGAGTTTTTAGGCAGGGTAAATTCAGCCATTAGTTTATTCTCTTCTGAGTGGAATTCAGGGTAATTATCATATCTCGACAATATCAGCCAATGTGGCAGTGATAAGTGTTTTAAATCGTTCCCACGCTCCAGCGTGGGAATGCAGCCATGGACGCTCCGCGTCCCGTATCATTGCAATGACTATTTCTATCCAAAACAATCTTTCTTTTCGCAACGCTGGAGCGTTGCTGGATGCGTTCCCACGCCGGAGCGTGGGAACGATACATTTCTTTATATTTAATTTCGGTCAACGTAGCAGTGATAGGCGTGTGCTGTTCGCGGCTGGGTGGCCGCTCCCACAACGTTTATCCATTTGTACTCGTTCCCAAGTTAATAAACCCTCTCTTTGGGCGGAATAACCTCAACTTCGTCGGTCAAGGTGTACATGTGTACCGGCCGGTAATCGATTTTAACTTGATCGCCGTCCAGCCAGGTCAGGGTGTGCTTGAGCCAGTTTTCATCATCGCGGTTCGGGTAATCTTCCCGCGCATGGCCGCCCCGGCTTTCGGTGCGGTTGCCTGCGGCGTTGATTGCAACGCTGGCCTGGCTGAGCAGGTTATCCAACTCCAGCGTTTCGACCAGGTCGGTATTCCAAATCAGCGATTTATCAGCCACTTTGACATCGGCGAAGGTAAGTCTGATGTCCGCTATCGCCTTGATGCCTTCGGTCAAGGTGGCGCCCGTCCTGAACACCGCCGCTTTGGCCTGCATGGCTTTTTGCATGTCCAGACGAATATCGGCTGTACTGCGGCTGCCGTTGGCGTTGCGGATGTTATCGAAACGGGCAATGGCTTTATCGCAGGCATTGCTCGCCAGCGGTTTCTGCCTTGAACCCGGTTTAATCAGTTCGGCGCAACGTATCGCGGCGGAACGGCCAAATACCACTAAATCAAGCAATGAGTTTGAGCCCAAGCGGTTGGCGCCATGCACGGACACGCAAGCCGCTTCACCAATCGCCATCAGTCCCGGCACCACCGCATCGGGGTCGCCGTCTTTCAAGGTCACCACTTCGGCTTTGTAATTGGTCGGGATGCCGCCCATGTTGTAATGCACGGTCGGCAGCACCGGAATCGGCTGTTTGGTCACATCGACATTGGCGAAAATGCGCGAGGTTTCGGAAATGCCCGGCAGGCGTTCGTGAATAATGGCCGGATCAAGATGTTCGATATGCAGATGAATATGGTCTTTCAACGGCCCGACGCCCCGCCCTTCATTGATTTCAATGGTCATTGCCCGGCTGACCACGTCGCGCGAGGCGAGGTCTTTGGCCGATGGCGCATAGCGCTCCATGAAGCGTTCGCCTTCGGAATTGGTCAGATAACCGCCTTCGCCTCTGACGCCTTCGGTAATCAGACAGCCCGCGCCGTAAATGCCGGTCGGGTGGAATTGGATAAATTCCATATCCTGCAACGGCAAACCGGCGCGCAAAGCCATTGCGTTGCCGTCGCCAGTCACTGTGTGCGCCGAGGTGGAAGAAAAAAACGTGCGCCCGTAGCCGCCGGTCGCCATCACGGTCATTTGCGCTTTGAACAAATGCAACGAGCCGTCATCCAGACACCAAGCCAGCACGCCGCGACATTCGTCATCTTGCATAATCAAATCCAGCACGATGTATTCAACAAAGAATTCGGCCTTATGCTTTAGCGATTGCTGGTACAAGGTATGCAAAATGGCGTGGCCGGTTTTGTCGGCCGCCGCACAGGTACGCTGGGCGGTGCCTTTACCGTAATGCGTGGTCATGCCGCCAAAGGCGCGTTGGTAAATTTTGCCATCGGCGGTACGCGAAAACGGCACGCCGTAATGTTCCAGTTCGATGACGGCGGGAATGGCTTCGCGGCACATGTATTCGATGGCGTCCTGATCGCCCAGCCAGTCGGAACCTTTGACCGTGTCGTACATGTGAAAACGCCAGTCGTCTTCGCCCATGTTGCCCAGCGCCGCGCTGATACCGCCTTGCGCGGCGACGGTATGGCTGCGGGTGGGAAACACTTTGCTGATGCAGGCGGTTTTAAGTCCGCGTTCTGCCATGCCCAAAGTGGCGCGAAGTCCTGCGCCGCCTGCGCCGACGACAACGACATCGTAAGTATGTTCAATAATTTTATAAGCTGCGGCCATGATTTACCCTATCGATACAACGCGAAACACGGCCAGCAAAGCCGCAATCGCCAATAACAAAAATGCCAGATTGACGGCCCAGATCAAGATAATCTTGGAGCCTTCGGCGGCGACATAATCTTCAATCACCACCTGCAAACCCAAAGCGGCATGATAAAAAGCGGCAATGATCCAGGCCACGATACCCACGCTGTTCAGCGGCGACATCAGCCAGGCCAAAGTCTCAGAATAGGGCGCGGTTATGCTCAAGCCCAGAAAATAAATCAGCCAAAATGATAATGGAATCAGCGCCACAGCGGTGACGCGCTGCATCCACCAATGCCCAGTGCCGCTTTTGGCAGAGCCCAAACCACGCACTCTGGAAAGTGGCGTCCTATAGTCCATAAATCCCCCAAATTAAAGTCATCAACGTCAGTACCAACGAGGCCGCCAGCTCAATCATCGCGTAGCGGTTTAGCGTGGCGGCTTCAAAACTGCTGCCTGCATCCCAAATTAAATGGCGGACGCCGTGGCACAAATGAAAAAACAGCGCATAAATAAAGCCCCAGCACACCAGCTTGACCAGCCATAAGTTCATCACCGCCTGCATCGCAGCGTAGCAATCCGCGCCGCCTGCCAGCGCCGAAACCACATAAACGAACAGGATTAAACCGGCGGTGAGCATAACGCCGGTCATGCGGTGGGTGATAGAAATAATGCCGGTCAGCGGCAGTCGGTAGACTTGTAAATGCGGGGAAGTGGGTCGGTTGGTCTTTGTCGCCATAGTGTTATCCGGTGGTTGTATGATATTTCAAGCAAAAGTCGATGCCTTGTTTCTTTATAACAGCTCAGCCTCTGCTAAAAATAATTAAATGGGACGCGGATTACACAGAAAAGACAGATTTACACCGATTTTTAAATCGGCTTTTAATCAGCCATTATCCGTCGAATCAGTGCCATCCGTGTCCTATTACTTTTTTTCGCTGAGTAGTTACGTTTTTTCCCGTTAGGGCAACAGCAGAGGCATGTTGTATCACATATCAGCGCTGCCCGCTAAGGGAAAAACCGGAAAATAATCGCGGCAAATCGCGACGTGTGCATAGTCCCCATAGGCTTTTTGCGTCACAACAAAGACAAAAAAAGAATTTTTCCTATAGCAAATAATGCTGCCCGCATAAATAATAGACTATTTTTGCATCCCAAAGCCTATGAGCCTGCGTTACCAAATCAATTTACGCATTTTGATCTCCTCCTTGTGTATTCTGCTATTGGGCGGCTCGATAGCCATCTGGCAGGCGCGTGACGCGGTCAATAAAGAGGTCGATTCATCCATCAATCTGGCGGTGCAGCTGATTACTTTCGGCTTTGCCCAATCGCCGTTTAATGAAACCGACTGGCTGCCCCAATTTAATGCACTGAACAAAACCCGGCATTTAAACATTCAATTAAAGACGGCTACAGGCGACATCATCAGCGTGACCCATCACAACCGGCAAGCCAGCCGCAAGGAAACGCCGCCGCGCTGGTTTATCAAACTGGTCGAAGGCCGACATCCTAAAGCCGAACATCCTATCACCACGTCGGGCGGCAAACAGCTTATGTTGATTGTCCAGGCCAACCCGCTGGATGAAATCACCGAAGTCTGGGAAGAAAGCATCGCCTTTTTCAGCTCGTTGTTTTTACTGACGCTGTTCACTTTTTTGGCGGTCAATCTGGCGTTCAACAAAGCGCTCAAATCCATTGCCATCATTGTCGATGCGCTAAAAGCCATTGAAACCGGGCAATACAGCCAGAAACTGCCGGACTTTTCGATTCAGGAATATGACAGCATCGCCAAAGCCATCAATCACATGACTGGCGAACTCGATGCCAGTCAGCAACAAAACCGGGCCTTAACCCAACATACGCTGGCGATACAAGAGGACGAACGGCAGCGGCTGTCGCAAGAATTGCATGATGAACTAGGGCAATCACTGACCGCGATTAAGGTCATGGCAGTGACGGCAGGTCGTGCCCAAGCCGGTGCGCTGGGCGTTAAACAGGCGACCGAATCGATTGTCTCGGTCTGCGACCATTTAATGACCGTGGTGCGTTCGATGATGCATCAACTGCATCCGTTGGTGTTGACTGAATTGGGTCTAAAAGCGACGATGGAAGACTTGTTAAATCACTGGGCGCAAAGGAATCCGGACTTAAAGCTCAATATCGCTTGCCCGGACGAAGTCGACACTCTGGAACAGAAAATCACCATACAAATATTCAGGGTGGTGCAAGAATGCCTGACTAACATTGTCCGCCATGCCGAGGCCAGCCAGGCTGAAATCAGCTTAGACATCGGCCATCAACCCAAAACGCTGCGGCTGCAAGTGACCGACAATGGTCAGGGTTGCGCCATCGACCGCATTAACAGTGGTTTCGGCTTATTGGGTATGCGCGAACGGATCAACAGCCTGGGCGGAAAATTCACCATCACAACCCAGCCACAGCAAGGCATGAGCATCACCGCAACCATTCCGCTATCATGAACAAGATAAAAGTCATATTGGTCGACGATCATGCCGTGGTGCGCGCAGGCTTCAGGATGCTGTTGTCAGCCGAAGCCGATATTGACGTGATCGCCGAAGCCGACCGGGGCGAGGCCGCCTGCCAGCTGTATCTGGAACAACAGCCGGATGTGCTGGTGCTGGACTTGTCGATGCCCGGCATCGGCGGACTGGAAAGCATACGCCGCATCTGCAACCGCGACAGCAGCGCCAAAATACTGGTGTTTAGCGTCCACGATGAAATGGTTTATGTCGACAGGGCCATGGCAGCAGGCGCCAAGGGCTATATCACCAAAAACAGCGCCCCGGATATTTTGGTCAGCGCGATACAGCAGATAGCCGCAGGCGAGATTTATATCGAACAGGGTTTGATGAAAAACCGGCCGTTATTGCAAGATTACCAAGCCATTGTTGACAGTTTGTCGGCCAGAGAATTCGACGTGTTTTTGTTGTTGGCAAAAGGCCTGACCGCCCATAAAATCGCCGATGAATTGTGTTTGGGTTATAAAACCGTTGCCAATTACGGCACTCAGATCAGAAGCAAACTCAAGGTGTCAAGCGTCGCCGAATTGGCGCACATTGCGCTGGTGCTGGGGATGATGAAGAATTGAAATGTACGGGGGCTCACTTAAGGCTATTTACTGAAAAAGACATACCCAAAATTGTCCACGAAAGCCACGCTTAACACGAAAATCTCGTGAACTCTATTTCAAAAAGCCCAGCTTAATGCTCATTCAACCAGCAAATTTACCAATATCTGTTCATAAATGGCAGACAAAACCGCTAAATCGTCACCGCCAACATGCTCATTGACTTTATGGATGCTTTCGTTCAACGGGCCAAGCTCAATCACCTGCGCGCCGGTCGGGGCAATAAAACGTCCGTCCGAAGTGCCGCCGCCGGTATCATCCAGCGTTTCAAAGCCGGTCACGGTTTTGATTGCGGCATGGGTCGCATCGATTAATGCGCCCGGTTGGGTCAGAAACGGATTGCCGGACAAACGCCATTCGAGTTCATAGTTGAAGTCGTATTTGTCCAATATGGCGCGGGTGCGTTGCTTGATGGTTTCTTCATTTAATTCAGTGCAAAAACGCAGGTTGAATTGCACGGCTACGCTGCCGGGAATGATGTTTTCTGCGCCGGTTCCGGCATTGATATTGGACACCTGCAAACTGGTCGGCGGGAAAAAGGCGTTGCCGTGATCCCAGACTTCTTCGGTCAGCTCTTTTAACGCCGGGGCGAAGCTGTGAATCGGATTATCGGCCAATTCGGGATAAGCGACGTGGCCTTGCATACCGGCAATGGTTAGTTTGGCGCATAATGAACCCCGCCTCCCGACGCGAATCACGTCACCGATTTTTTTGTCGCTGGACGGTTCGCCGACCAGACACCAATCTATTTTTTCGTTGCGTTGTTCCAGCACTTCGACGACTTTAACCACGCCGTTAGTGGCAATGCCTTCTTCGTCGCTGGTCATCATCACCGCGATAGAGCCTTGATGATCCGGGTGTTTGGCAATAAAGCGCTCGACCGCAGTGATGAAGCAGGCGATACCGCCTTTCATGTCGGCGGCACCGCGTCCGTAAAGATTGCCGTCGCGGATGGTCGGTTCAAACGGCGGTGAAAGCCAGGCTTCCAATGGGCCGGTCGGCACTACGTCGGTATGGCCGAGGAAGGTCAACAACGGCTTGGTATTACCGCGTCTGAGCCAGATATTTTGGGTGTCGTCAAAGTTCAGGCGTTCTTCTTTGAAGCCCAGTTTAGTCAATCGTGCAGCCAACACATCCTGGCAGCCCGCGTCTTTTGGGGTGACCGATTCGCGGCTAATCAGGTCTTTAAGCAGTTCTAGGGTGTCGCTCATGGTCATTCGGTTTGTTGGTTATTTTGTCGTTTTATAATTCCCACGCTCTGGCGCTCGTCTTTAGTTCACCGTTTTAGGCATTTGGGAACGAGTACGCATGTGGGAGCGGTCACCGGCCGCGAACAATACTGCTCTGTTCGCGGCCGGGTGGCCGCTCCCACAGTTATCCGTATCCTATGGTTTTTTGTGCATGGCCAAGCCGGCATAGCTATCCTCTTTAGCGCTAAACCCCAAGATTAGTTTATCGCCAAGATCCAAAACCGGGCGCTTAATCAAGGTAGGCGTATCCAGCATCAACTGAAGTGCTTTTTCCTGGCTCAAATCGCTTTGCTGCTCGGCGCTAAGTTGCCGCCAGCTGGTGCTGCTGCGGTTAAGCAGCTTCTTCCAATCCAAATGCGCGGCAAAATGCTGTAACAATTCGGGCGTGAGCCCATCGACGCGAAAATCATGGAAATGATAGGCTATGCCGTGTTGATCAAGCCAATTGCGCGCTTTTTTGACCGTGTCGCAGTTTTTGATGCCGTACAGCGTGGTCATAATTTTACAATTGGCTGTTCAGCAATTCGTCGATACTGGGCAGTTCCTTGTCAGATTTACAGCGAACCTTATAAAGGTCAACGAATTCCATAAGGGCTTGCTCCAGATCGGCCAGAATTTCTTCTTCATTTTCGCGCTCATCTTCAGGTACATCGTCGGATTCCAGATATTCGTGTTGCAGCGCGACTTCGCTGTTTAAAGCCAGTGTGGCGTAAATGATGGCATTGTTGGTGATTTGTTCGCTCATGGTATTTGACCTGGTTAATGTATTGGAAAAAGTGGGGAAAGATCAGTCCTGTTCTCTAAAACGGACAGTCAAACCTTGTAAAAAATTTCGTAAAATCTGATCGCCGCATTCGCGGTGATGTTTGTGGCCTTTTTTCCGGAAAAAAGAGCTGAGTTCGCCTTTAGACAGCTCAAAATCAGCCAGTTTTAAAGTCGTCAGCATGTCTTCTTCTTTAAACTCTAAGGCGATACGCAATTTTTTAAGGATAGTGTTATTAGTAAGCGGTTCCGGCTTTTTAGCTTCTGCCGGAGGATTTTCCTGCTTGCCTCTTCGGTAGATAATCAGCCCGTCTAAAAACTGTTCCATCAGCTTATTATTCAACGGCACATAATCGGCTTCATTGTCTTTTTTCAGCAGCGGCAGCAATTGCTCCCGGCTTATTTCAACGTCGCCCAAGGCGAAAATGACTATCATGTCCTGATCTTTCAGCTCTAAAGCGTAGCGCAACCGGCGTAATACATCGTTGTTTATCATTAGTTTTATGTGAAAAGTTAGGAGGACTGTACAGGGGCTTGCGCTTTTTCCTGCAAAAAAGCCATGACATCGTCATTGTCGACTTGATAATAAATGTCTTCAACAAGAAGAGTAAGGCCCAGTGATTCAAACGTAATCGTATCGCCCAGATAGTAATAAAAGGATTGCCAATGTTCTTTTCTTCTAAACACCTCAATTTCGGCAATCGTTTGATCAATTAAAACATACTCTTCTAAAGTCGGGATAGCTTGGTATTTCAAACGCTTGGCATTTTTATCAAACTTTCGGGTCGATGGCGATAAGACTTCGACAATAATGACCGGCGATTGTTTGTAATACTCGGAGTCATTATTTTTGTCGCAAACCACCATCACATCGGGATAGAAAAAGTCATCGCCGACTTTGACTTTCATGTCGGCTATAAATGTTCTGCAAGGTGTGCCCTTTAATTGACCCTTTAGTTCAGCAAATAAATTGCCTGACAGTAAGTTATGATTCTCACTCGCCCCAGCCATGGCATAAACTTCGCCATCAATGAACTCGTGCTTAAATTCTGCAATCAGTTCGCCCTGAAGATAGTCTTCTTCGCTTATCCGATTGTTGGCGTAGTTCAAGCTCATGGTTTTATTCCTATATTATCTGGGGCGAATTGAAACCGGCTTAATCCCGCAACAACTCATTAATGCCGGTTTTGCTGCGGGTGCGCTCATCAACTTGTTTGATGATCACCGCGCAATACAGGCTGTAGCTGCCATCGGCTGACGGCAGGTTGCCTGAAACCACTACAGAACCGGCCGGAATGCGGCCGTAGCTGATTTCGCCTGTCATGCGGTTGAAAATTTTGGTGCTTTGGCCGATGTAAACGCCCATGGAAATGACGCAGCCGTCTTCAACAATGACGCCTTCGACAATTTCGGAACGTGCGCCGATAAAGCAATTGTCGCCGATAATGGTGGGGTTGGCCTGCAAAGGCTCCAATACGCCGCCGATGCCGACGCCGCCGGATAAATGCACGTTTTTGCCGATTTGTGCGCAAGAACCGACCGTCACCCAGGTGTCAACCATGGTGCCGCTGTCCACATAAGCGCCAATATTGACATAAGACGGCATTAAAATGGCACCCGGCGCAATGTAGGAACCGTGACGCGCAACCGCGTTGGGCACCACGCGCACACCGGCTTTGGCGAAATCTTCCTCGCTGTAATTCGAGTATTTGCACTCGACTTTATCGTAATAACGGGTGTTGCCGCCGTCCATCAAACGGTTGTCGTTAATGCGGAAAGACAACAGCACGGCTTTTTTCAGCCATTGATGCGTCACCCAATCGCCATCGATTTTTTCAGCGACGCGCAAAGTGCCGCTATCGAGCTGTTTGAGTACATCAGTGACAGCGCTGCGCACTTCGGCAGTGGCGTTAGCCGGGGTGATGTCGGCACGAATTTCAAAAGCAGCGTTAATAATTTGTTCTAGTTGTGACATGGTTTTTTCTACAAAGAGTTAAGGAAAATTTTAATACGGTTGGCGGCGTCTTTGCATTCCTCCAAGGGCGCAACCAAGGCAATTCTGACATGGTTAAGGCCGGGATTGATACCGTCAAAATCGCGGGATAGAAAGCTTCCGGGCAGCACGGTGATGTTTTGCTGGGCGAATAATTGCCTGGCGAATTCGGTATCGGCAATCGGCGTTTTCAACCAGACATAAAAACTCGCCGGCGGCTTGATGACGGTGCAAACATCGCCAAGAAGTTCGATAAACGCGGCGAATTTTTCCCGGTACAAACGCCGGTTTTCGATAACGTGAGCCTCATCCTGCCACGCCTGAATGCTGGCGTGTTGCGTCGGCAACGGCATCACGCAGCCGTGATAAGTCCGGTAGTGAAAATAGGCTTTCAGCAGTTCGGCATCGCCTGCGACAAAGCCCGAACGCAAGCCCGGCGCATTGGAGCGTTTGGACAAGCTGTGAAAAACCACGCAGCGTTTGAAAGCCGTGTTGCCCCTATTATAAGCGGTTTGCAGCAAGCTAGGCGGCGGGTTGGCTTCGTCGTCGTAAATTTCGCTGTAGCACTCGTCGGAAGCAATGACAAAATCGTATTTTTCCGCCAACTTGAGCAATTTTTCGAGGCTGGCTTGATCAATCACCGCGCCGGTCGGGTTGCCGGGCGAACAGATATAAATCAGCTGGCAGCGTTGCCAGATTTCTTCCGGTACCGCATCAAAATCCGGTAAATAAGCGGATTCTTCCAGCGTGTTCAGAAAATAAGGTTCAGCCCCCGCCAGTAACGCCGCGCCTTCGTAAATCTGATAAAACGGGTTCGGCATGATCACCACAGGCTGTGCTTTAGTCGAATCAATCAAACATTGGGCAAACGAAAACAGCGCTTCACGCGTACCGTTGACCGGCAAAACCTGAGTTTCCGCATCAATAAAATCAGCCGGAATCTGAAAACGACGGCTGATCCAGTTGGCAATCGCCTGTCTGAGTTCCAAAATGCCTTTAGTAGTCGGATAGTTAGACAAGCCGTGCAAATGGGTCAACAGCGCTTCCTGAATCAAATGCGGCGTGGCATGGGTCGGCTCGCCCATTGACAAAGCGATATGCGCCTTATCTTTAGGCGGAACAATGCCGTGTTTAAGTTGCGCCAGTTTTTCAAACGGATAAGGATGTAAATGTTTTAAATTCGGAGTCATTAATTACAACGCGGTTGTTTGCCTTGTGCCTGAGCTTGCTGAAATATCGCCATGGCTTGCGGCATGCGCCGTTCCAATTCCTGAATGCGGGTGGCATGGGAGGGATGGGTCGACATAAATTCAAGTGGTTGCTGGCCTTGTGCGGCCTGCGCCATTTTCTGCCACAAGCTGATACTTTGCCGAGGATCAAAACCGGCTTTGGCCATCAAATCCAGGCCGATGGCGTCGGCTTCGCTCTCATGGGTGCGGCTGTAAGGCATCAATATGCCGTATTCCGCGCCAATACCGAGCAGGCCTAAAGCGGCTTGCCCCATTGCGGTTTGCGGTGCGCTGACCGCTTGCACAATGCTCATGCCCGAACTGACGGCCATTTGCTGCGAGGCGCGTTCATTGCTGTGTTTGGCGAGAACGTGGCCGATTTCATGGCCGATCACCGAGGCTAATTGATCCTGATTGTTGGCCAGCGCAATCATGCCGGTATGGATGCCGATTTTGTTGCCGGGCAATGCAAAAGCGTTGGGGGTTTTGTCTTCAAACACCACCACTTCCCAGTTACCGCCGACTATTTGGGTCATAGCACCGGCAATACAGCTCGCGACCCGATTGTACTGATTATTGCTGCTGACTGGCTTTTTCTGTTTCAGGTCATTGAAAGCCTGCAGGCCCATCTGGTCGATTTGTGCATCAGGCATGAAAACAAATTGACTTCTACCTGTAGGGCTGGTGATACAGGCACTGAGTAAACAGGCAGTCATTAAGGCAGGTAATGTTTTTTTGAACTTTAGCATAACTAATGGCCGGTAGTTTCAAGGTGACGGTCATTTTAACGTAACTTGTTATCGGGAGTTTAAAAATGTAATTTGTAACTGCTCAGAGAAAAAAATAATGGGAACACGGATTTCACTGATAAGACAGATTTACACGGATTTTCAAATAGTCTTTTAATCAGTCATTATCCGTCTAATCAGTGCCATCCGTGTTCCATTTAAAATTATTGCCACGAAGGACACGAAGTTTTGGTCTTCGTGTCCTTCGTGGCAATACCATCAACACAACTTAACTTTTGCGCTTTTTAGATTTGGCTTTTTCCACCGGTGTTTCGGTAACCAGTTCAGGGATGTAGGACTTATAATCCGGCGCAATGCTGATTAATGTCGTCAACAATGCCGCCACATAGGGAACGGCTTGCACCGAAAGGATCGCTATCCATAATTTGCCGCTGAAATTATCGAAATGCTCCAACGATGCCATCATGCCGATCGCCACGCTCAATAAGGTCAACAACAGCAGTTCCTGGCGGATGGTGAACAATCCAGCAAGCAAGGCACCGTGCTGTTCAAACTTGGGCGTGCGCATAAACGGTTTGCCGGAGGTGAACAAACCCTGCAACGTGCCTTTGGCGACAGTATGCGTTAACGATAGCCCCGACAGCGATGCGCCTAAGGACTGCCAGACAGAACACGGTACACGCGCCTGATACAGCCATAAACCACGGATAATTTTAAAGCTGAATATACCTACAGTCGGCAATAAAAAGGCATTGGCCGGAAGCTCGCTGTGAATCGGGTCGTACAGGATCACGGCGGTTAAAGCCAGGCTGGTCATGGTAAATAACAAGGCCAGCGCATCGGAAAACCACGGCAGCCAACCAGCAATAAAATAATATTTTTGCGCCGATGTCAGCTTAGGTTCTTTCGACGGCAAAAAGCTGCGCCAATGAGCTTTAATGATTTGCATGGCGCCATAAACCCAGCGATAGCGTTGTGTCATGTAGCCTGACATAGTGTCTGGCATAACGCCTTTGCCAAATGAATCTTTGACGTAAACCGAATCGTAGCCCGCCTCATACAAACGCAAACCCAGTTCGCTGTCTTCGCAGATACACCACTCCGACCAATTGCCGACTTCAAGCAATGCCGACTTTCTGATCATGGTCATGGTGCCATGCTGGATAATGGCGTTGTACTCGTTCCGTTGCACCATGCCGATATTGAAAAAGCCGGCATATTCCCAGTAACAAAACGATTTGAACGCGCTCTGGTCGCGGTCGCGGTAGTCTTGCGGCGATTGGATAAAGCCGACATTTTCATTATCGAAATAAGGCACCATGCAGTTCAGCCAGTCCGGCGACAGGATGTAATCGCTGTCAATCACCGCGATAATCTCGGCATCGGGCGCGGTTTGTTCCAACGCATGATTAATCGCACCGGCTTTAAAGCCCGGCCAGTTTTCCAGATGGAAAAATCTAAATTTCGGCCCCAGGCGTTCGCAATCGGCTTTCACCGGTTCCCACACTGCGGGGTCTTTGGTGTTGTTGTCCATCACCAAGACTTCCAGATTGGGATAATCGACCCGGTCTAATGCTTCCAAGGTCATCCGCACCATGTCGGGCGGCTCGTTATGAATCGGCAAATGCAGTGATACTTTGGGATATTTAAATTCGGGCGAGGGCTTTAACGGCTGAAAAGTCCTAGCGGTGTTCCGATGCCAAACGACCTCGGCTATTTCCAGAGATTCAATTAACAAAATGATGGCGGCCATGACCTGCATTAGGATCAGAATACCCCAAAACACCATCGACAAATTAGTCTGGTATTGCTGGGCGCCAATCGACACCGACCAGAAAATGGTTGAGGCGGCAAGGTTGGCAATCAGACCGAAAAACAGCAAGCCCGGCAGTTTTAGGCTGCTGCGGGTAAACAGAAACAAGCCCATCAACAGCACACTGAAAATAGCGGCGCCGGTTGCCCAATGTTTCCAGTTGGGCATGGTGATAACATCGCCATCCATCGGATATTTTGGCTGCCGGTCGGCATTGAAAATACCCCAATAAGCCCCCGCCGAACCTTCTAAAGACATTTTCCAGGGCTGGTCGAATGCCTCGACAATGTAATAATTGATTTTTTCTTCATCGGCCCGGTTAAGAAATTCGCGCAAAAATTTGGCCTGATTGGATATTGATGGGATAGCGTGTTTAAAAGGCTGCCCATCCGACGGCCAGCCTACTTCGGTGATGACAATGGGCTTATTGGGGTAGGCCTGTTTCACATCATGAAAGCGGTCGAAAACATAATCCACCGCATCTTCCGCTGCAATGCCTTCCCAGTAGGGCAAGATATGCACGGCGATAAAATCAACCTCTGCAACCAGTTCGGGATGTTTAATCCAGACATCCCAAGTTTCCGAGGTACTCACCGGCCGCCAGGTATTTTTCTTGACTTCGCGGATATATTCAATCAATGCTTCAGCGCTAATGTCGGCGCGTAACAGAACCTCGTTGCCCACCATGACACGGACAATTTTTGGATTATTTTGGCGGCTTACTTTAATTAAAGTTTCCAGTTCCTGACGGTTTTTTTCGAGATTGCCATCAATCCAGGCACCGACTGTGGTATTCAAATTATGTTTTGCAGCCAGTTCGGGAATCTTGTCTTGCCCTTTAAGCACGCTATAGGTACGCACTGCGTGTACTTTATTGGCCAACAAACTTAAGTCATGGTCAATATCTTCGGCGCTGGGATAGGTATTGCTTTTTTGCGTATCCTGCTTTCGCATAGGGTCGAAAGTGACGCCCATGGTGGTTTTAGTCCAAGGCTGCAATTGTAAGGGGTTATTGACATAACTCCAGATATTGAAATTAATGAAGACGATTAGAGCGAGCGCAATGACTGAAACTATCTTGGTTTTCATTTAGGTGTTTGGTTGTTTTACGGACTGTGAAAAATATCTGGTTGATTGATTGAGGTTTGAAAAGTCATAGCGATATTGCCTGCATCCTGGCAGGCAATATCGATACTGCCAGGTTAAGCCTGGCTTCTATAAAGCAGTTCGGGTGGCGATCCCACGAACCCCGGCTATTTCTTTATATAAAGGTCGGTAATGGTGCCGGTAATCATTTCTGCCGCAAAACCAAAAGTTTCCGACAAAGTTGGATGCGGATGGATAGTCAGGCCAATATCTTCGGCATCGGCGCCCATTTCCAGTGCCAGCACCGCTTCGGCGATTAATTCACCGGCATTGGTGCCGACTATGCCAGCGCCCAGTATCCTGCCGGTTTGCTTGTCGCAAAGCATTTTGGTCAAGCCTTCCTTGCGGCCAATACTCAAGGAGCGGCCACTGGCTGCCCACGGGAACACCGCCTTATCATAGTCAATGCCCTGTTGTTTGGCCTGATTTTCGGTCAAGCCCATCCACGCTATTTCCGGGTCGGTATAGGCCACCGAAGGGATGGTTAAGGCATCAAAACCGGCTTTATGGCCAGCCGCGACTTCACCCGCCACCTTGCCTTCATGCACCGCTTTATGCGCCAGCATCGGGTTGCCGACAATGTCGCCAATGGCAAAGATATGCGGCACGTTAGTGCGCTGTTGCTTGTCTACGCTTATGAAGCCTGCGTCATCGACAGTCACGCCAGCCAATTCGGCACCGATCAGTTTGCCGTTGGGTCTGCGTCCTACTGCAACCAAAACTGCATCAAACAATTCTGATTCCGGCGCGCCTTTGCCCTCGAAAGAAACTTTCATGCCTTTTTTGTCGGCTTCAATCGAGGTGACCCGTGTGCTCAACCAGATGTTTTTATATTGCTTTTTGATGCGCCGGTACAGCGGCGTTACCAAATCGTTATCGCAACCGGGAATGATTTGCTCCATCAGCTCAACCACGCTGATTTCGGAACCGAGCGCATGATACACCGTGGCCATTTCTAGGCCGATAATGCCGCCGCCGACAATCAACAGTTTTTTCGGGATTTCGGTTAAGGCCAGCGCATCAGTCGAATCCCATAAACGCGGGTCATCGTGCGGAAAACTGGGTATTTTGGTCGGTTGCGAACCGGCGGCAATAATCGCCTGGTCAAAGCTGATGGTATTAACACCGGCTTCGGTTTGTACGTCTACCGTGTTGCTGCCGGTAAATCTACCGCTGCCTTGTATCAGCGTTATTTTGCGCTGCTTGACCAAGCGGGCAAGGCCGTCATTCAAGCCTGTGCTGACGCTTTGTTTCCAAGCGCGAATCTTGTCGAGATCAATCTTTGGCTTGCCGAAACTGACGCCGTGTTGCTCGAATTCGTCGGCTTCATGGATGACTAGCGCGGTGTGCAGCAAGGCTTTGGACGGGATACAGCCGACATTGAGACAGACGCCGCCCAGCACCGGATAACGCTCGATTAATACCACTTGTTTGCCTAAATCGGCAGCGCGAAATGCCGCCGTGTAACCGCCGGGGCCGCCGCCTAATACCAAAACTTCTGCGTGTGTCGTCGACTCGTTAGTTGCTGGATTGGCGTCCATAGTATTCCCTTTTGATTAAATAAAATTAAAGTAACAAACGGCGAATATCGCCCAGATACTGTTTGATTGCAGCCATGAAGCGCGCGCCTTCGACGCCGTCAATGACCCGGTGGTCGTAGGTCAAATCGAGCGGCAACATCAGCCTGGGCAAAAACTCTTTGCCATCCCAAACCGGCTGCATTTTGGCACGGGTAACGCCGAGTATCGCCACTTCCGGGGCATTGACAATCGGCGTAAAAGCAGTGCCGCCGATACCGCCGAGGCTGGAAATGGTGATGCAACCGCCCTGCATCTCGGCGGGCATTAATTTGCCCAGACGGGCTTTGCCGCTTTTTTCCGCCAATTCGGCAGTCAATTCGTTGACGCCTTTGCGGTTAACGTCGCGCAGCACCGGCACCACCAGGCCATTGGGTGTATCGACGGCAATGCCGACATTGACGTATTTTTTCAGTATCAGTTTTTCGCCGTCAGCGGACAGCGAGGCGTTAAATTGCGGGAACTGTTCCATTGCCGCAACCAAGGCTTTGATGATGAACACCAGGCCGGTGACTTTAACCTCGTCTTTGCTTTTTTCGGCATTCAGCGCCACGCGGAACGCTTCCATTTCGGTGATGTCGGCTTCGTCATGGTAAGTGACCATCGGCAGATTTAGCCAGACCCGGCTCAGGTTTTGCCCGGTCAGGCGTTTGATCTTGCTGAGCTTTTGTTCTTCTGTCGCGCCGAATTGGGAGAAATCGACGCTCGGCATCGCCGGAATTCCACTGCCGCTTGGCGCTGTTCCTTCGGTCATCGCCTTCTTGACGAATTTTTTCACATCGTCTTTTAAAATGCGCCCTTTGCGGCCGCTGCCGGTGCTTATTTTGTTGATGTCAACGCCCAGTTCGCGGGCAAACAGCCGAACCGCCGGGGTGGCGTGAGCCGCTTTGCCTGAGGCATTGGCAGGCACAGGTTCGGCTTTCACCTCAACGGCTGCCGGGACTGTTTCCACTGCTGCTACAACGGCTGGCGTTGCCGGTTGCTCGGCCACCGCAACGCTGGCTTCTTCTGTTTCAGCGACACTTGACGGCGCCGCTTCAGTCGGCAACAACGTCACTATCAGCGTGCCTTCGGATACCTTATCACCGGCTTTAATAAACAATTCCTGCACAATACCGGCGGCGCTGGCAGGCAAATCCATACTGGCCTTGTCAGTTTCAAGTATCGCCAGCGTTTGTTCCAGTTTTACCGCATCGCCCGGTTTAACCAACACGTCCACGACGTCGATATTTTCGACATTGCCAACGTCAGGAACTTTTATTTCAATTAGATCAGCCATATTTGTGTCCTTCCGTTAAATTAGCCAGGGAGCGGTGACATCGGGGTTTATGCCGTATTTGGCAATCGCCACATCAATTTTAGCGGCATCGAACTGCCCCAAATCTGCCAGGCTTTTAAGTGCGGCAATGGTGACATGATAGCGGTCTACCTCGAAAAACCGGCGCAGATTTTCGCGGGTATCGGAACGGCCAAAACCGTCGGTGCCGAGCACGGTATAAGGCGCTGAAATTAAACCGCGAATCTGTTCGGCAAAGGCGCGGGTGTAGTCGCTGGCCGCAATCACCGGGCCTTCCGCTTTGGCAAGACAATGGGTGACATGGGGTTGTTTGGGTGTTTCGGTCGGATGCAGGCGGTTCCAACGTTCACAGGATTGGCCGTTTCTGGCCAGTTCGGTAAAGCTGGTGCAGCTCCATAAATCAGCTTCCACGCCCCAGTCCTTGCTTAACAATTCAGCGGCCGCTTCAACTTCGCGGAAAATCGTGCCTGAACCTAGTAATTGGACGCGCGGCACTTTCTTTTTGGCGCCTTTTTTGAAGCTGTACATGCCTTTAAGAATATCCAATTCTGCACCTTTGGGCATAGCCGGATGGGCATAATTTTCGTTCATTACGGTGATGTAATAGAACACGTCTTCCTGCTCGACATACATGCGGCGCAAGCCGTCCTGGATAATCACCGCCAATTCGTAGGCATAAGTCGGATCGTAGGATACACAGTTGGGCACGGTGGCCGACATTAAATGGCTGTGGCCGTCTTCATGTTGCAAGCCTTCGCCGTTCAGCGTGGTGCGCCCAGCGGTGCCACCCATTAAAAAGCCACGGGTGCGTTGGTCGGCAGCCGCCCAGATCAAATCGCCAACGCGTTGGAAACCGAACATCGAATAATAAATGAAGAACGGAATCATCGGCACGTTATGGGTCGAATACGACGTGCCCGCCGCAATCCAGTCGCACAAGCCGCCCGCTTCATTGATGCCTTCTTGCAAGACTTGGCCGTGTTTGTCTTCTTTGTAGAACATCAGTTGATCGGCATCTTGCGGGGTGTACAACTGGCCGACCTGAGACCAAATGCCCAGTTGCCGGAACATGCCTTCCATGCCGAAAGTTCTGGATTCGTCAGGCACAATCGGCACCACGCGTTTGCCGATATTTTGATCTTTAGTCAGAATATTAAGCAAACGCACAAAAGCCATGGTGGTCGAGGTTTCACGGCCTTCGCCGCTGGCTTCCAACAGCGGTTTGAAATCGTTCAATACCGGCACATCCAGAGCATAAGATTTGGCTCTTCTCGCAGGCAAATCGCCGCCTAACTCTTCACGGCGTTTCTTCATGTAGGCCAATTCTTTTGAGCCTTCGGGGAAACTCAAATAAGGCAGGTTCGGCAATTCTTCATCAGTCACCGGCAAAGAATAACGGCTGCGGAAATTACTTAACGAACTCGGGCTCATTTTTTTCTGTTGATGCGAGATATTTTGCGCTTCGCCAGACTCGCCCATGCCATAGCCTTTAATGGTTTTCGCCAGAATTACAGTCGGTTGGCCTTTATGGTTGACGGCCGCATGGAACGCGGCAAATACTTTCACCGGATCATGTCCGCCGCGGTTTAACTCGTAAATATCGCGGTCCGACCAATCGGACACCATCGCTTTCAGTTCCGGCGTATTAAAGAAATGTTCGCGCACATAAGCGCCGTCTTTCGCCTTAAACGTTTGGTAATCACCATCAACACAAGTCATCATCCGCGCTGCCAACAAGCCGTCTTTATCACGCGCCAACAGTGAATCCCAGCGTTGCCCCCACACCAGTTTGATCACATTCCAACCAGCACCACGGAACTCGCTTTCGAGTTCCTGAATAATCTTGCCGTTGCCGCGTACCGGGCCATCCAAGCGTTGCAGATTGCAATTGACCACAAAAATCAGGTTATCCAGTTTTTCCCGGCCAGCCATGCCGATAGCGCCCAACGATTCGGGCTCGTCAGTTTCACCATCGCCGAGAAAACTCCACACCTTGCGGTTTGAGGTATCGGCAAAACCGCGATCCTGCAAATATCGCATGAAGCGTGCCTGATAAATCGCCATAATCGGGCCAAGACCCATAGATACAGTAGGAAACTGCCAGAAATCAGGCATCAACCAAGGGTGCGGATAAGACGGCAAGCCATTGCCGTTGACTTCCTGACGGAAATTGTCCATTTGTTCCAGCGTCAAACGCCCCAGCAAAAACGCACGGGCATAATCGCCTGGCGTTAAATGGCCTTGGGTAAAAATTAAATCGCCGTCATGGTGCTCTGAAGGTGCATGCCAAAAATGATTGTAGCCAATATCATATAAAGTCGCTGCCGAGGCAAAGCTGGCAATATGGCCGCCGACGTTGGTGTGCTTATTCGCCCTTAACACCATCATCATCGCATTCCAGCGCACATAAGCGCGGATTTTGTGTTCGATATTGACGTCGCCGGGAAGCTGCGCCTGTTGCTCCACCGGAATGGTATTGAGGTAGGCGGTGTTGGCACTGAACGGAATATCAAATCCGGCATGACGGGTCACCTCGACCAAACGCTCAATCAAGAAGTGTACGCGCTCACTGCCATCGTTCTCCAACACAGCTTGCAGCGCTTCAACCCACTCCCTGGTTTCTGCAGGATCGATGTCATTTTTTCCGGTGATTTTTGAGATTAAACTGTTGGTCATTGATTGATCCTGTTGCTGCGGATAGGCATGAATTTTGAGTTGTTAAAGTTACCCATAGGGCACAAGCGCGTAAAAAATGCGGCATTTTACTAAAATAGCGCAAACAAGACCAGAACTGCTCTATTTATTGGGCATAGTATAAACAATGCAAGGGCGGCAATACACCCGTTTTAGGCATTTTGCCCATGAAAGGGGCTGGGCTTACCTGGGGGGTTCCAACTATATGTTGTTTGAAAGGCAGACTAAAGGCTGCGGCCTATTTTTCCGCCAGCCTAATCGCACTCGGATGGCGGATTAACATCGAAAATTTGCCTTTGCCTCTGCTTAGCCAGCCGCGCACCTCGATGGTTTTACCCAAATAGCCATCCACATCAGGGAACAAATCCAGCCATTTGTTTTCAATGCGTGCCTCAAACGCCCTGCCCTGAACGGTGGCAAATTCCAGATAAGTCGATTTTCGGGTTCTGCGGATATTGGCCACCTTCCCCGTCAATCTCGTCCAGCCCGAATGCCCGGCATCGGTGAGGCTGCTAACCGGCATCACCGCATACTCAGGCCGACCCCAAATGCCCAGTTTGGCTTGTTCGGCCCTGTTCTCGGCGCTGACCAGCTCGTTGACATAAGACAGATTGGGCGGATAAATACTGACCGCCGCCAACCCCGCCTCGACCAGTTGCAGGTTAAGGTGCTGTTTTTTTTCAGTGAACAAATGCGCCAGCGTCCTACCGTATTTATCGGTTTTTTCCGCACTGATCTCCAGCCGGACTTTGCTGTTTTTCAGCGCGTCTATCAACCAGCGTTTGGCCTCTTCCCCACCTGCATCGGCCGGTTTGTCGCGGTGCTGAACCTCCGGCGTATTGATGCCCAAAAAGCGGATTTTACGGCCATCCTCCAGCACGACAGTATCGCCATCGTAAACCGTCTTGACCCTGAAAAAAGCATAACCCACTTTACCCGGCTTTATATCAAGCCTTTTTGCATCGGCAAGCGGACGGTCGGAAAAATGCTTTTTGCCGTCCACATCCTGCCATTGGTAAATGTCCGCATGAACCCAGGCGGGCAAACATAACAATAAAACCAGTAAAACTCTCATAAGCCCATCCTCAGGTATGTTTAAGTGCGTCATACGTATCGAAAGCCGCGTTAAGCTGCTGCATGTCTAGTTCATTTTCCCACTTGGCGGCAACCACGGTGGCCACACCGTTACCGATCAGATTGGTCAGGGCGCGGGCTTCGGACATGAAACGGTCGACGCCTAAAATCAGCGCCAGGCCTGCAATCGGAATGGTTGGGATGACAGACAATGTGGCGGCAAGGGTAATGAAACCGCTGCCGGTAACACCCGCAGCACCTTTCGAGGTCAGCAACAGTACGCCCAGCAAAGTCAATTCCTGGGTCAACGTCAACGGGGTGTTAGTGGCCTGGGCGACAAAAATCGCGGCCATCGCCAGATAAATCGAGGTGCCGTCAAGATTGAAGGAATAACCGGTCGGGATCACCAAACCAACCACCGATTTAGAGCACCCCATATTTTCCAGTTTAACCATGATGCGCGGCAGCACCGATTCCGATGAGGATGTGCCCAACACAATAAACAGCTCATCCTTGATATAAACGATGAATTTTACAATGCTAAAACCGGCCAACTTGGCGATTGAACCCAACACAATAAAGATAAACAGCAAGCAGGTCAGATAAAAACTGCCCATTAAACTCGCCAGCGGCAGCAATGAGGCTATGCCGTATTTGCCGATAGTGAACGCCATCGCGCCGAACGCACCAATCGGCGCCAGCTTCATCATGGTTTCGACAATGCCGAACAGCACCTGGGAAATTTTGTTGACCAACATCACCACCTCCGTCCCGGTTTCTTTCATCGCCGCCAGCGAAAAGCCGAACAGTAATGACACCAGCAAAACCTGCAATATGTCGCCTTTGGCAAAAGCGTCTACGGCACTGGCCGGGATAATATGCAGCAAAAAATCGACCGTGCTTTGATTGCCGGCCTCTGCGGCATAAACAGAAACCGCCCTGGTATCGAGGTGGCTGGCATCGACATTCATGCCCACGCCCGGTTCTACAATATGCACGACCAGCAAACCGATCATCAGCGCCAGCGTACTCACCGCCTCAAAATAAAGCAGCGCCTTGATTCCGACACGACCAACCTTGTCCAGTTCGCGCATACCGGCAATACCGCTCACCACCGTGCAGAAGATAATCGGCGCGATAATCATCTTAATCAGTTTGATAAAACCGTCGCCGAGCGGTTTCATGGCAACGGCGATGTCGGGGCAATAATAGCCCAGAATAATACCGGTGATGATGGCCGCCAACACTTGGACATACAGTAATTGATGGCGTTTGGGAGCTACATAATCGGTTTGCACGGGCAATCTAGGTTAGGGTGAATAAAAAATTACAGAAGAACAATAACTTGGAAAAATACAGGGGTCAGATTATAGCTACTGAAGGGGGCGAATTAAATCTGTATTATTTTTTTGGCTTATTTCTCCAGAAGTTACGCAGATTATGGCAAAATAAACGGATATAAACTTACCAGCAGAACTCTGAATGAACAGTAAAAAACTCGCTACCTATAACGTGCTATCCAGTGAAGAACAACAGATTTTACAGGCTTTATCGGTAATTTATGTGCCGGTAGGGCAAATTGAATTTCAAAGCATATTGAAAAAATCAGCAACTTTTCCGCCAAGCAGCATTGCAAAAATTGATAAATTGTTCAAGGAAACTAGGGAAACCTTAGAAAAAGCCGAGATTATCGTCACGTCTTCCAACAATTGGCAATGTCACCCAGATAGCGTTGAACAATTAACACGGCTTGCCGTACAACAGCCTTGGTTTGATAAGCTGGCCGATTTTTTAATTGCTAATAACAAGATTTACTATCAAGACCGGCTTGTCTTTGCCCATACTAAAAAAATATTGCGTCTGTTTTTGTATCAGGGTAATGAAAAGGACTTTACAAACAATTTTCGCGAGCTTTGCGCTCTTTTTCCGCAAAGTGCCCCGCCTGCTATCGAACGCATTTTCTTTGATGAGTTTGATGCCGACTGGTTTGCATCGTTACCTCAGCGTATAAAATTTGAAGTTTTAAGCTATTTTGTCAGTGGCAACCTCAATCACTTAGGTGATGAAAACCTACAATATCAATTACTGGAACAATTTTTTGGCGGAGCAAAATCCGATAATCCTGAAATTGTCCATACCGTCATTGAACAACGCCTATTGCGCGGTAATTTTACTGATGCAGAAGATTGGTTAGCGGGTGATTTGTCATCTTACGGATTAAAGGTACTAGCGACCCTGCGTTTTTTACAAAACCGAAATGATGAAGCGCTAGCGTTATTCGATGCGACGATCAAAGCGCTTAAAAAAGAAACCGGCAAGCGTAACGTCTTTATCGGCGGCCTGTACGGTGTTTTTTTTAACTTGGCTTTATTACGAACCCGTAATATTAATAACCTGACCCTGCTCAAACAAAACACCCAATTCACACTGAAACAGGGGCAAAATAACTTTTATTTACTCAACTTAATCCTCTCGGACGCAGTCGACATTTATCAAGGAAAAAATACTGCCGAGCACTGTTATCATCTATTTAAATGCAATGACCTGGCTTATGAGCGCCTGTTTCAGGCCTTGTTACTGTATTGGATCGGTGAAATTGACACGATGACAGCTAAGAACAAAAAATTCTTAGCCGGCTTGGCTACATTTTGCCAGCAAGCGCAACAATTAGGTTTGCTCTGGTACGCAGCGGTCAGTGCGGCATTGTTGCAGCGTCTGGATTATAAGGATAAAGCTTGTCAAGTCATAGCGGAGCAGTACAGGGATTCCTCCTTTATCACGATTATCGATTTATTGCCGCAAGTGTCGAAATGGCAGCGGGCGCTAGATGCCTTAACGCAACTGAATCAGGCGACGTCAATAGCGTCGGCTAATCAGCAATCGCGTATGATTTGGGAACTCGGTTTGACAAATAACCAAGCCAGTCTTGTACCTAAAGAGCAGAAACTGGGCAAAAGCGGCCGCTGGACTAAAGGCCGCCCGATTGCCTTAAAACGCTTGTATCAGGAGTTGTCCAGCTTTGACTATCTGTCCGAATACGATCACCGACTTTGCGCTTATATTCAGATGACAAAAGAAAGTGATTATTACGGTTATTATGGCAAAGAAGTTTATTCACTGTCGGATGAAGCTATCCTGGCCGCTGTTGGTCATCCTTATATCTATTGGGAAAATCAGGCGATATTAGACACGCCGGTAGAAATCAGCTTGGCAGAACCGCAATTGCTGGTTAAAGAAAAATTACCCAACCTGCATATCTCGTTAATCCCGGCCATTAGCAATCACAAAGTCTTTGCCCAAAAAACCGCCAGCAACGGCTTGTTGGTTTATAAGATTAACGAGCAGCATCGCCAGGTCGCGGAAATTCTAGGTCAAAACGGCTTAACCGTACCGGCGTCGGCGCGCCAGCAAGTCATCGATTCGATAGCTTCAGTGGCGTCCATGCTGACCGTGCAATCCGATATCGGCGGCAGTTCCAGCCACGCCCAAAGCGTCGACACCGACAGCCGCCTGCACATCCATTTGCAACCGGTCGGTCACGGTTTACAAATTGAGATTTTCGTTCAACCGTTCAATGAGGGTGGGCCTTTATATAAACCCGGTGCTGGCGGAACGACAGTGCTGGCGGAAATCGACGGCAGGCAATTGCAAACTACCCGCGATTTCAAGCTGGAAAAACAGCATTTAAAACAAGTGTTGAATGAATGCCCGGAACTTTACGCTGAAAAAGAGGCTAAATGGCTGCTGGATGACCCCGAATTGGCGCTGGAAGCGCTGTTACATTTACAGACTTTAGGCGAATTTGCGCTGCTGGAATGGCCGAAAGGTAAAAAGATTCAGATTAGCCGCGAAGCCGGTTTATCGCAGGCGCAATTCTCGGTACGCAAGGAAAAAGATTGGTTTAGCGTCGAAGGCAGCCTGCAGATTGACGAACAGGAAGTGCTGGATATGCAGCGCTTAATGCAGTTGTTAAGCGGCTCATCCGGCCGTTTTTTAAAATTGGAAGACGGCCAGATTATTGCCCTGACCCGCGAATTGCGCCAGCGTCTGGATGATATGGCCGGTTTGGGCGATGTGCAAAAAGGCAGCGTGCGCTTTCATCCGCTGGCGGCACAGGCATTGGATGACATCACCACCGGCATGAACATCAGCGCCGCCAAGCCGTGGAAAGATCAGTTGCGCCGTCTCAGTGAAATGGCCGATTTAGTACCCAAGCTGCCGTCAACCCTGCAAGGCGAATTGCGCGATTATCAACGCGAAGGTTTTGAATGGATGGCGCGCTTGGCGCATTTAGGCGCGGGTGCGTGTTTGGCCGATGATATGGGACTGGGCAAAACCGTGCAGGCGCTGGCGTTGATTTTATCCCGCGCCCCCGACGGGCCGACGCTGATTTTAGCGCCGACCTCGGTGTGCATTAACTGGGTTGAAGAATGCCACCGTTTTGCGCCGACGCTGAACGTGCATTCGTTCGGCAGCGGCGACCGTCAAGCTATGCTGGATGAAGCCGGGCCTTTTGATTTGATCGTTTGCAGTTACGGCTTGTTGCAAACCGAAGGCGAACGTCTGGCAGAAAAACGCTGGCAAACCCTGGTTGCCGATGAAGCGCAAGCCATTAAAAATACACTGACCAAACGCTCCAAAGCCGCGATGGCGCTACAGGCCGATTTCAAATTGATCACCACCGGCACGCCGATAGAAAACCATCTCGGCGAATTATGGAACCTGTTTAATTTTATCAATCCGGGTTTGCTCGGCACCTTGCCTAAATTTAACGAACGCTACGCGCAGGCTATCGAAAATCAGCAAGACAGAGAAGTACAGCAACGGCTGAAAAAACTGTTGCGGCCGTTTATTCTAAGGCGGCTTAAAAATGACGTATTAACCGAATTGCCGCCGCGCACCGAAGTGACGCTGCATGTCGAATTGAGCACGGAAGAGCGCGCCATTTACGAAGCGCTGCGCCGTAACGCGATGCAAACCATGATGGAAGCGACAGGGCAACCTGGGCATCAGCAACTGAAAGTATTGGCGGAAATCATGAAATTGCGCCGCGCCTGCTGCAATCCGCGTCTGGTCATGGAAGACAGCACCGTCGCCAGTTCCAAGCTGCAAGCGTTTGAAGAACTGGTCGATGAGTTGCTGGACAACAAACATAAGGCGCTGGTGTTCAGCCAGTTTGTCGGGCATTTAACGCTGATCCGCGAACTGCTGGACAAAAAAGGCATTGCCTATCATTACCTGGACGGCGCCACCCCGGTTCCGCAGCGGAAAAAAGCCATGAATGCGTTTCAGGCAGGGGACGGCGATTTGTTTTTAATCAGCCTGAAAGCCGGCGGCACCGGTTTGAATTTAACCGCCGCCGATTATGTCATCCACATGGATCCGTGGTGGAATCCGGCGGTTGAAGACCAGGCCTCAGACCGTGCCCACCGCATGGGACAAAAGCGCCCGGTGACCATTTACCGCTTGGTTGCCAAAGACACCATCGAAGACAAGATTGTCGATTTGCATAAACACAAACGCGATCTGGCCAACAGCCTGCTCGAAGGCGGCGAAGTCAGCGGCAAAATGTCGGTCGAGGATATGATGGCGCTGATTAAAGATGTTGAGTAACTACTCAGCGAAAATAAAAATAGAACACGGATGAAACGGATAGGACAGATTTACACAGATTTTTTTTAGAATGCGTTGTACTTTTAATCAGTGATTATCCGTTTAATCAATGTCGCCTAGGAGGCGCCCACTTTCGGCATCCGTGTTCAATTTAGTCATTTTTAACGGTTTCTGAGCAGTTACGATGTTTGATTAGATTTGTCACCATGAAGCACACGAATAATGAAACTTCGTGTGCTTCATGGTGAATAATATGCCCTCAATGAAATTTAGGCTTCCCATTTAAAGCGGGACAAGCATGCCGAAGTGGACCTTCCAGGTTTTACGACTGCCATGGATGGCGGAAGTGCTGGAGCCGTCGGGAGCGACTCCAGTACGACTGCCATGGATGGCGGAAGTGCTGGAGCCGTCGGGAGCGGCTCCAGTAAAAACCTGGAAGGTCTGTCCTGTTAAGTTGATAGCCGAAATTTAATATTGTTTGCCGTTCTAAAAAGCAAAAAAAGTCAAGCCGTATAAGCTCAATGATAATGAGGCGACCCATTTTGCTTTTTGGGTTAACGATTGCTCTCTCCAGTAATTCTTAATGGATGACTTGCATTCTGAACAGGCGTCAAGGAACTGCGCTTTTAACTGGTTAAGTTGCGCTTTGAACCCATTTACAATCCTCGGTAGCGCGCGCCATAGACGGTAAAGCACACAAAGCGCCATAAACCACAGCAGATAAAAAACGATAATCTGGCTTTGTTGCCGTGTGGTATGAAAAAAATGTTCGATGATTTCCTCAAGACCCAGTTCAAACCACTCAAACGCAAGGTGCAGAAAGACGAGTACCGCGTGCAATATCACATCGTACAGCGCCACTACCATGCCAAACAGAACGAAACGGCCCAGTATTTTTCGGTTGGCTAATGGAATCATAGTTATTCTCCTAAAATAAGTTGCCCAAAAAAATTGAATCACCCAGGGATTCAATGCTAAGGACGCTGTCATTTCAACGCCCTATCTTCATTGCCTTTAAAAGGCGTAAACCATGCGCCAAGTACCCAGCCAATCGGTATGATGGCCGTCAGTCTGGCTGAACCCAGTGCCTATCTGAAGCGTGGCATGGTCAGTAAAATCCCAATGGACTTGCGGCATCAGCAGATAATGCCAGCCCGATTCCCGGCTGAATTCATTATTCATTTCAATCCCCAGGGTCAATTTTTGCGAATAATCGTAAAACCAGCTGGTGTTGAATAAGCCGACAAAATGGCCGTCACGCTCGACATTCTCCCGGCGCAAGCCGATCATATTGAAGTTACTGATTGCCGAATTCAACCGGAAACCGGCCAAATAAAGCCCGTCAATCGAGTATGTTTTCTCTTTTCTGTCGTGGTAGCCGATCATTTGCCAGCCGTGGATAAAACGGTTGTTAAACTCGGTGCCGAATGTGCCCTGAACCGCCATCTTGTAATCGGCCAGCGACAGCTGATTGAACGGCATCTCAAGTTCCACTGCAAAATCATCGAACAAACCAAATTCAATTTCCGGCGCCCATTCGGTGTGGCCGTTACGCAGCGAGTGCCCGGCCAACATGTTCACTTCCAAATCGCCCTGGCGGACACCCAGCGGCCTGACCAAATCGAAAACCATCGGCTCAGGGATATGCGGCGCATCGCTGCTTAATGCGGCGTCGCCAATTTCCGAGCGCCTGCCATCATCAGCATAAGCCTCTACCGGAACCGCCAGCGCCAATATCAGGCATGAAAATAAATGTTTTATCGGTACTGAAGGTGAAGTCATGGGTCTATCGGGTTTCCTGTGTGTAAAATTTTACTTTTCCGGTTTCAATATCATACATGCCACCCACTATATCGATTTCCCCATTTTTTAACAGGGTGCCCAATATACGGCTTTTGCTTTTAATTTGCTCAACTGTCATTTGCACATTTTTATTGGCCACTTTTTGTATGAACCGGTCATTACCGGGGCTGATTTCTGTATCACCTTCAGCCGTTACCGCTTCAACCGCAGGTTTTATTTTGTGCAACAGACCGCTTAAATGATCCAACTCCACATTGGCGCAAGCCCCTTTAATTGCACCGCAATGCGAATGCCCCAGCACTACGATTAACTTTGATCCGGCCAATTTGCAGGCATATTCCATGCTGCCCAGAATATCATCGTTGATGATATTGCCCGCTACCCGTGCGCTGAACACATCACCCAAACCCTGGTCGAAAATCAATTCGGCCGAGGTACGCGAATCCATGCAACTGAGGATAATGGCAATGGGGAATTGCCCCTGCCGGGTGTCGTTAACTTGTTCCAACAGATTCCGGTTGGATTTCAGGTTATTGACAAAACGCTCATTGCCTTCCCTCAGTAAGGTCAAGACCTTATCCGGCGCCAATGCCTGTTGGGTATCGTAGGTGAGTGCCCTGGCATTCTCAACGGGCGGGAGCACACCAAAACCGCGCAAATTTTCAATAGTCAGCTTGATGCGTTTTCGTTGCGCTTCAATCTTGAAGTTTTCGATAATTTCGTAAACATCGTAATCAATGTATTTTGAACGGGTTGCATCAATCACGACTTCCGAATAATCGGGCAAACGTTCAAAGGTACGTTGGATATTGGCTTTATTGAGAAAAGACACATGCTCGGATAAGCGCAGTATGGTTTTATTGCCGATGTGCGACTCATTAAAATAAAACGCGCTTTTATAGTTTTCCAACAAAATCGAAAACAAGGCGGCGGCAAGTCCGATAATCAGGCCGAACAACAGGTCGGTAAAAATCATGCCCAGAATAGTGATGCAAAACGGGATGAAATGGTACATACCGGCGTTGTACATCAGGGTAAACGATTTCGGCCTGATCAATTTGTAACCCACAATCAGCAACACACTAGCGAGGCTGGCCAAAGGGATTTTGTTGATCAGCGTTGGAATAAAAATGGCCGAAAATAACAACAGAAAGCCGCCTATAATCGCGGTTAATTTGCTTTTTCCGCCGGATTGGACGCCAATGGAACTGCGCACGATAACCTGCGCCAGCGGCAAGCCGCCGATCAATCCGCTGCAGGCATTGCCGATGCCCTGGGCAATCAGTTCCCGATTAGTGGAGGTCACCCTTTTATAAGGGTCCATCTTATCGACCGCCTCCACTGAAAGCAGTGTCTTTAAACTCGCCACGACAGCCAAAGTTAACGCAGCCAGGTAAACAGCCGGATTGTTGAGTTGGGAAAAATCGGGGTAATGCAGCTGGCCCAATAAATCGCTGGCATTGTTCAGCACAGGGATCATAACCAAATGATTGCCACTCAACGCCCATTCAGGATAAAAATGTTGTAGACCCAGATTGATCAGTGTACCGGCTAAAATCGCGATTAAAACGCCCTGGAACAATTGAAAAAACCGCCGCCCTTTCATAAACGGCTGCTCCCACAAAATAAGGATCGCTAACGATACGATGGCAATCGCAATGGCCGTAGGCGAACTAAATTCGAGCATATTGCCCAGTTCAGTAAAAGACGAGTAATTATCGGACTGAAAAAAGGAGGTGTCGCCTTCGTAATCTCGGTCATAGCCCATGGCATGGGGGATCTGTTTCAGAAAAAGTATCAGCCCCATGCCCGACAACATGCCGTTAATCACCGATGACGGAAAATAATAGGCAATAACCCCGGCTTTGGACAAACCCATGATGATTTGCAAAAAACCGGCTACGACCAGCGCGAGCAAAAAGCCGTTGAAGCCGAGCTTGTCAATGGCCGACCAAACGATGACGGCAATACCGGCGGTTGCGCCGCTGATGCCCAGTGCAGAACCGCTTAACGGCGCCACGATGACGCCACCGATAATACCGGCTATCAAACCTGAGAACAGCGGCGCACCCGATGCCAGTGCTATGCCTAATGACAACGGCACGGCGATCAGGAAAACCGCAATAGCAGCCGGAAAATCGTATTTCAGGTTGGCAAACAAGCGGCCATTATTAATTTTAAAATTTAAATTTTGCGGTGTTTCTGTTGCTCTCGTGTTCATAGTATCAACTTTAGCGATGTTAATGTTTAGGTGTCATGCGCAATAGAACCGCTCTATAGATAACATTTCGTTTAGATAACATTTCATTTGCATACGGAAGAAAAAGAACAGGGCAACGCTTCGCTTTGTTATCGCGTTATAATTCTAGCCCCCTTCCCTTTCACCAACCTTTCACGGGTTTATGAACATTTTATTGATAGAAGACGATGCTGTTTTAGCCGATGGATTGATCCATACCTTGGGCGACAGCGGTTATTCAGTGACCTGTGCAACGTCGGGGGCGTATGCCGAACACCTGCTGCAAGCACAAGGTTTCGACCTGATTGTGCTGGATTTGGGATTGCCCGATGTCGATGGCCTGGAATTGTTGCGCAGGTTGCGCAACCGTAAAGTCCCTTTGCCCATCATGATCCTGACCGCACGCGACGGCGTCAACGACAGGATTAACGGCATCGAACAGGGTGCGGACGACTATATGACCAAGCCGTTTGAGTTGCGGGAGTTGGAAGCCAGGGTTCACGCCCTGATTCGGCGCTGTTACGGCGGCTTCAGCAACGACATCGTCAGCGGCCGCCTGACCCTCGACACCCACAACCACCGGGTGCTGGTGGACGGTCGGCCGATTACTTTGTCAGCACGTGAATACGGCCTGTTGGAAGTCCTGATGATGCGGGCAGGCAATGTGGTCAACAAAGACTCCATTGCCCAACGCCTGGCCGTTGATGGCGATGCCCTGACCGACAATGCCATTGAAATTTATGTGTACCGCTTGCGCAAACGCATAGAGCCTTATGGTGCGGTAATCAGGACGGTGCGCGGACTCGGCTATTTACTGGAGCGCCCGGATGATGAATAAAAGCCGCAGCCTGAAAACTGAAATCCTGCTGCGGCTGGCCATTCCGCTGATTTTTTTTATGAGCATCGAAACCGTGCTGTCCTATTTTGTCACCCTGCACCATGTCAACGTCGCTTATGACCGCTGGTTGCTGGATTCGGCACGGTCATTGACGGAAGGCATTAAAATGCACGAAGGCACTGTCTTTGTAGAATTGCCGCCTGCTGCTTTGGATATTTTTAAATGGGACGAGCTGGATCAAACTTATTTCAAGATCATCTCGGAAGAAAAAGGCATGTTGGCGGGCGACAAATTTGTCCCCGAACCCTTAACGCAAGCAATGAACGGGGTCAGCCCGATCTATTTTAATGATGATATGTATGGTGAGCCGGTAAGGGTCGTGTCCATCCTGATTGCCAATGGCACTCAGGAAAAGATTTTTGTCCATGTGGCAGAAACCTTGAATAAACGCCGGGGCATGATGATGGACATTTTATTAGCCGACCTTATTCCGCAGGTCGTTTTGGTATTGTTAATAGGTCTGTATTTATTGGCAGGCGTCAAACGCGGCCTACAGCCGTTGCGTGTGTTGGCAGACGAAATTGCCCAGCGTACGCCGCGCGATTTGCGCCCCATTCCCGAACAACACGTGTTCCTTGAAGTGCGCGCACTGACCGATACCATCAACGACCTTCTGGAACGTTTGGCACAGGCAATTGTGACCCAGGAACGGTTTATCACCAATGCCGCGCATCAATTGCGCACCCCCCTGGCCGGCTTAAAATTGCAGGCTGAGCGGGCCTTGCGCGAACAGGATGTGACCGCGATGAAACCCGCGCTGATACACATTCAAAGCTGCGCCGACCGCATGTCGCACCTGACCACACAGCTGTTGATTTTAGCGCGGTCGGAACCGATAAACGGCGGCTATGAATTGCGGCAGCTGGATTTGTGCGCATTGGCTAAAAACACCTGTATGGACTGGGTGCCTAAAGCCCTGCAACGGCAGATGGATCTGAGTTTTGAAGGCTTTGAACAGCCGTTATACGTGCAAGGCGACGAGGTTTTGCTGCGGGAATTGCTGGCTAATTTGCTGGATAACGCCATTTGTTACGGCCGCGACCAAGGCAACATTGTCGTTAAGGTCGAGCGCCATCCGGTACCTAGGCTAATTGTTGAGGATGACGGCCCGGGCATACCTGATATTGAAACGGACAGGGTTTTTGAGCGCTTTTACCGTATCCCGGGAAGTTCGGGCGATGGTTGCGGCTTAGGGCTTGCCATCGTCAAAGAAATTGCCGATTTACACCAGGCACGCCTTGAACTGAGCAGTGCCGATGAAACCGGCGGCACCCGGTTTGAGCTGTCCTTCGAGGCAAAACAAAACGTGCTTGACATGTTAAACTAAGCACGGCGCAAACCTAACAAACCCGTCCCTTAAACCCACGACAGGCTGATGGGACAGGCTTCAACCCACCTTTAAATTTAAAAACCATCGTGACAACTTTATTTCCCATTCCCGACAACCATCCGCAACGCTTTGTGCTGCACAACGAAGTCCACGCCAGAGCGCCGTTTACGCTTAATTTGCCGGTCAGGGCCAGCCATCTTGCCTTGTTACTGTCGCAGGATGAAAAAATGCAGGAACGCAAGCATTTGACCACATTGTGCGAACGCTTTGGTGTCACCCCGCCTGAAAAAGCAGCGGATCACTTTAGCGCCACCTTCAATTCCTTTCAAATGCGCTGGGAACAGCACGGCGAATTCAGCACTTACAGCTTTTATGTCCACGATACGCCCAAAGACCCTTTTGCCGATTGTGCGCTAAAAAAAGTGCCGGTGGACTGGATGTCGCAATTGCCCGGACAAGTCATCGTCGCCGCCCACGCCACCATCGTCTCTGCAGCCGACATTCATTATGATGAGGACGCTGATTTGTCGGCATTGTCGGCTTACTTTGCCAACAACCCGGTCATCGGCTCCAAAGTGACCGGCGGCGCGGCGTCAGTCTTTACCGATTTTCGCATTCACATTGACGGTTTCAGCCGGTTTTTAATTATTAACCACGGATTGAGGACAGAACAAGCCGGACGTTTATTGCAACGGCTGTTTGAAATCGAAGTGTATCGGGTGATGGCGCTGCTGGCCTTTCCGATCGCACGCGAACTGTACCCGGCCTTAAAAAAATGCGACCGGCAGCTGTACACCATCACCAATGCCATGACCCTGCCCGACAACAATGATGGCGAATTATTGGATGAACTGACCACACTCGCGGCTGAAGTTGAAAATTACATATCCAGCAACCACTTTCGCTTTGCCGCTGCCAGCGCCTATTATCAGCTGGTGGAACAACGCGTCAACGATTTGCGCGAAGTGCGGATTCAGGGCATCCAGACTTTGGGCGAGTTTATCAAGCGACGGCTAGAACCAGCGATTAAAACCTGCGAATCCATCTCGCACCGCTTCATCTCACTGTCAGAACGGGTCAGCAACGCCAGCCAGCTGTTACGCACACGGGTTGACATCATTATTGAGCGGCAAAACCAAGGCTTACTCACGTCAATGGCTTTGCGCGCAAAAATGCAGCTGCGGATGCAGCAAATGGTCGAAAGCATTTCGATGGTGGCAATCACCTATTATGCCGCCAGCCTGATCGGCAAAATCGCCGAAGCCTTACATATTGCCGGTTGGAAAATCAACCCGGACATCATTGAAGGCATCTCCATCCCTTTTATTTTGATCATCATCGCAATCAGCAGCAAACGGATCCATAAAATCATTGCCAACACCACCGACTAAACAACCACCAGCTAAAGCTGGTGGGTTTGAGTTACGGACTGGAAGTCCGGATACGCGTCGACTTAACGACGCGTCTTATGGAGGCTCCATCTTAAATTCATCGTTCGGATTAGGCTCAAAATGATGCTCCAAATA
>JAUXXQ010000127.1 GCA_030684815.1 Methylobacter sp.
AAAAAGAGAGGTAATCGAGCAGCTGATCATCATACTGGATAAAGACGTTACTGAAATAAAAAAACTAGACCCAAGTCAGTGGGATGAGTATTTCAATGAAATTTCGTTACGCAGTAACTAATCAATTTATTGAACCACGCCAATAATAGAGCAAGGATCTATAGTTGCCCCATTATCTACAAGAGAATTTAAAATGATCAGCGACAGTCAAAAAATCGAAATCGCTAAAAGATTTGCCGAACTACACCCAACACCATTTGCAGCCTGGACGCCTGACGATGATTACGAGTCAGATGATGATCAATATTTAGCGGTATATGGCCACCTTGTTACCGGCGTGTATGGCGATTGCTATGGACTCAACGCAGTGTATGATGAAGAGGATAACTTGATTCAAGAAGCCACTGAATTTGAAGTTGCGGTTGAGCAATTTGAATCAAAAAGTGAAGATGGTGAAGTATTCTTTTTTGAAAAAACAAATGAACTGACTGGGATGCGTAAATTCATTGATGAGCATGGAAGGGATGGGGATTGGTAGCCGTTCTCCGATCATTTATTTACCTTTGCGCGGGTCCTGGGGTCGGCTGTCGACCCCTATGCATAGAACCTAACTATGTATAGAAATATTTAATTTCGACCTGTACCCCGCACGCTACCAGCGATTACTGGCAGCGCGCTATACATTATTATAAGTCTTGAAGAAACTGCATCAATGCGTCATCGACTGGGTGATAGCGGCACAGTGTTGTTTCGGGTTCTTGAAGCCTCGCCAGTGCTTTGTCCTTCATTGACAAGTCCGCCTGGACGTATCGGTGTGTGGTCATTGTGCTCTCGTGTCCCAACCACAAAGCAATTACGCTAAATGCGACACCCGATTGAAGTAGGTGCATTGCTGTCGTATGCCTAATGGTATGCGGCGAGATGCTCCGCTTGTCGAGACTGCTATGCACCTTGGCTGCCCGTGCCACGGCGATGTTGAGGCGCTGAGTAACATTGCAACGCGGGTTCTGTCGCAAAGTTTAGCTAAAGCCAGGAAATTCGTATCCTGGAGGCAAGACTATCCTGCTAATGCCATGAACTGCTGATAGGCGGGAATATTTTCATCGGACAACTGCCCCTTTCGGATCATATGCGCCGCTTCAATTCCAGCGATCGTTGCTTTGGCCGAATAGAAAGCTTTGAAACCCATCA
>JAUXXQ010000153.1 GCA_030684815.1 Methylobacter sp.
GGCGACGAAGGCAACGACTGGCTGGTTGGTGGCATTGGCAACGACACGCTGCACGGCGGTGATGGCGATGACATCTTACAAGGCGGTGCCAGTGATGCCGGTTCGTGGACGTTTGCGCTTGATGAGCAGGGGCAAATGCAGTTGCGATTTATCCCCGTTGATGCCGATTTGGCCGATTCCACCGGCACGACTTTTACCGGTATCTGGACAATGCCGGTCGGTTACCGCGACATCCATGACAACCGCGCTGCACTGATTGAGCAGGAACACGGTTCATTGGCAGATGTGGCTTTATTGTTCCAAGCCGTGGTCAAACAACTGCCGGACACCAAAGCGATTAATTACTTTGCCGGTCTGGGCTTAGACGGCGAAGGCCTGGCGCAACTGGCTTATGATTATATTGTCGAGCAGAATCCGGGCTTATTGCAACAGCCGGTTGAGGCGCAAGTACGTCAGTTGATTACGCAAGTGTGGGGCAGTGCCACTGATGACTTAGTGGCGATGGGCACCGACTATATCAATCAGGGCGGAAGTTGGGCGGAAGGCTTATTGTATCTGGCGCGCCATGCCAACAACCGCGATAGTTTGCTTGACGATCAAGGCTTGTTACAACTGACCACGCCATTGGTCGTCGGCGAAAGCGGTTGGTCGGCCAATGCCGGCAATGATCAGTTATTCGGCGGTGCTGGCAACGATTTGTTAGTTGGCGGTGGCGGTAATAACCTGCTCGATGGCGGCGAAGGTTTGGATATGGCGGCTTTCGTGGGCACATTGGCGGACTATACCTTGAGTTTGCAAGAAACCGCGCCGGATGTGATTGACTTAGTGTTAAGCAATGTCCATAGCGGTGACACAAATATCCTGCGCAATATAGAACTGGTGCGGATCGGCGGCGACATTTACCAAGCAAAAGCGGACATGCCCGAACTGGCAATCGGCGAAACCAAGCCGGTTGCTGATTTTGTGCAAGTGGTCAGTGTGGCTGAATTGCAGGTGCTGGAGGTTCCGGCAAGCTGGTTGGTGCCGAAGGTGTCGCTCGAAGCGGGACGGGATTTGTAACCCCGTCACTCACGTTTTCGCTCTATAACTTGTCACGATGTTCAAACGTTTCGGCTAGGGGTTGCAAACCCCGGCCGGCTTCGAGTTCTTAACAAACAAGTTGGTAGTAAAACAGCTTTAGCTGTTTTACTACCAATAGCTAAAGCTATTGGACTCCAGTAAGAGCCAAAAGAAATAGGCTTGCCTACTTATCAAATCATGCCAATTAACCCGTCAGCCAGCAGGCGAGAATACTGGTCTTGATCATAATGATGGTTGTTGCAATCATTATTCAGCAAGTCGGCTTTGACGATGCCGCACTCACCCAGCGAGTCGCTATCGAGCATCAGGTAACGGATGCTGTTTTGTAGACAAAATGCCTGCATCACCCAGTTAAATTCCAGAGTCAGTGCCGTTCGTTCCACTTGCGATGCAGTCACTTCGCGTCTGGCATTGGCAATATCGCCCCAGTCGTTACCATCCTGAATCGTCGGTAACGGGGCGCTGATGCAGATGACCTCGAAAGCGCTGTTGATTTCGGCCAAAAACCGGCAATAACTGGCAATGGCTTTGTCCAGCATTGCCGCCACCGATTCCTGATATTTTTGCGCCCGGTACCAGATAACAAAACCGGTATCAACCTCGCCAAGCATGACAATGATGTGTTTTGCCGCTGTGTTTTTCAGCGCCACCCTGAAAATAGGATAAGCTTGGGTGGTTGAATTCGGGTTTTCCAAACCGGATGCAGTCGCGCCAATGACAGTGACGACATTAAAATGCACAGTCGGGAATGTTTCCTTAAAAAGCGGATGATTGAAAACAGGGCTATGCGAATCGCCCAAAACTAATATTTCCTGCATGTTGGCCTCAGTTCACATTCAATTCTATTTTTTTGGGATTCAAACTGCCCTGCAAAAACAAGTCGGTAGTTTTGCGCGCCCATGCATCAATTTCAGCTTCATCCGGCGTCGGCTCCAAACCGAGTTGCAGTTTTTGGAAGCGTTCGCTGCGCAATGCGCTCAAAAATTGGTCGGCGAGAAAATGTGCATCCATTGCGGCGAAATACCCTGTTTGCTGTTGCCGGGCAAAAAACCGGGCGAGATGGTCAAGGGTGCGTTGCGGCCCTTGCTCATAGAATTGCGTGGCAAGATCGGGGAAGCGCAACGACTCGCCAATCAGCACGGCGCGTATGCGCACCACTTCCGGCTGGGTTATGCGCAGCAAAAACTGCTTGGCAAAAACGATTAATGCTTCTTTTGGCGAATGCTCCAACACGTACTGGTCGGAAAGGTCGGTGACCAATTGGTCGCTACAACGCCTTATCACCGCGCCGAACAGCCCGGCTTTACCGCCAAACTGGTTATACAGGGTGCGCATTGATACATGCGCATCACGGGCAATGGTTTCCAGGCTGAGATTGCCGTAACCAAATTCAAGAAAAAGACCAAAGGCGGTATCCAATAAGCGGTCGTGGCTGCTTAATTCCTCACCTTTGCGCGGTCGTCCGCATTTAATCATCGGTTTTGTGCCCCCAAAATAATTTTTTAAATTATAAAGCATTGGACGGATTAAATGATAATATGTCTTACCGTTTTATAGTCATAATGTCGAAGGCGAAAAAGGATGAAACAAGAAATGCACGGCTTGCTTGCTACACGAAACGCCCTGCTGGCCGCAGTCACGCTGATGATTATCAGCGGGTGTGGCAACTCTGATAAGTCAAGTACACCGCCTGAGCAAGCGCCATTACCCAACATAAAAATCGCACAACCCCTGTCGCAACAAGTCACCGAATGGGACGAATTCACCGGCCGCGTCGAAGCGGTCAATTCGGTGGACATACGCGCACGGGTGAGCGGCTATTTGGACAAAGTGAACTTCACCGCAGGCAGCCGCGTCAATAAGGGCGACCTGTTATTCCAAATTGACCCCAAACCCTTCAAAGCGCAATTGGATTTTGCCCAAGCCGAATTGGAACGCGCCAAATCCCGGCACGAGCTGGCAAAAAACGATCTGGCGCGCGCCGAACGGCTGTTCCAAGGTAAAGCCATTTCCGCAGAGGAGCTTGATGCCCGCAGCAAGGGGCTACAGGAAACCGGTGCCGCCATGCACTCGGCGCAGGCCAATATCGACACGGCACGTCTGAACCTGGAGTTTACCCAAATACGTGCGCCGATCAATGGCCGGATCGGCCGCGAATTAATCACCGCAGGCAATTTGGTCAATGCTAACGGCGCCGATTCAACGCTGTTGACCTTTATCGTCTCTACCGATCCGGTTTATGTTTACGTCGATGCAGACGAACGCTCGGCGCTGAAATACCGTCGTCAGGCGCGAAAAGACACGCCAATACCGGTAGAACTCGCCGTAGCCGATGAAACCGATTTCCCGCACTCAGGCCATCTCGACTATATATCGCCGCGTGAAGATAGTGCCACCGGTACGCTGACCTTGCGCGGCATTTTTGCCAATCCCGATGAGCTGTTAAGTCCCGGTATTTTTGCCCGGATGCGCATTCGCGGGGGAGCGCCCTATCCTGCCGTTTTGCTGCCTGACCGCGCCATCGGCACCGATCAGGCGCAGCGTTTCGTCTGGGTGGTCAATCAGAAAAACGAGACCGAATACCGTACCGTGACACTGGGCGCCGCTGTCGGTCAATCGCGTGTCATCAGCGAAGGCCTAAACGCTGAAGAATGGGTGGTGATCGAAGGCCTGCAAAAACTTAAGCCGGGTTCGGCCATTAATCCTGAGCGCATTTCGCTGACTGAATCCAAGGCTGGGCAATAGACCATGAATGGATTCACCCACTTTTTTATCGACCGCCCGATTTTCGCCTCGGTATTGTCCATCATTATTGTTCTGCTCGGCGGCCTTGCCCTGATTGGCTTGCCGATTGCGCAATACCCCGAAATCGCCCCGCCCACCGTGGTGGTCAGTGCAGTTTATCCGGGCGCCAACGCCAAAGTGGTGGCCGAAACCGTCGCCACCACCATTGAGCAGGAAGTCAACGGCGTCGAGGATATGCTGTATATGTCCTCGCAATCGACCAATAACGGCAACATGGCGCTAACTATTACCTTCAAGCCCGGTACTAATCTGGACAAGGCGCAAGTGCTGGTGCAAAACCGGGTGGCGCTGGCCGAACCGAAACTGCCCCAGGAAGTCGGCCGACAAGGCATCAGCGTGAAAAAACGCAGCCCGGATTTGAGCCTGGTGGTCAACCTGATTTCCCCGGACAAGCGCTACGACAGCGTTTATTTGAGCAATTATGCATTGCTGCAACTCAAAGATACTATTGCCCGTTTGCCTGGTGTCGGCGAAATTATCGTATTCGGCGCACGCGACTACAGTATGCGCATCTGGCTGAACCCGGAAAAAATCGCGGTGCGCAACATGACTGCCAGTGACGTAGTCAACGCCATCCGCGAGCAAAACATTCAGGTCGCGGCAGGCGTGGTCGGCCAGCAACCGACACAAGAAAACACCGATTTTCAGTACACTATCAGCACCACCGGGCGGCTGATGGACGCGGAGCAGTTCGCCGACATCGTCATAAAAACCGGCAACGACGGGCAAATCACCCGGCTCAAAGACGTGGCGCGCATCGAACTGGGCGCCAAAGATTACAACTCGGGGCTGTTCCTGGACGGCGAACCGACCGTAGGTCTGGCTATCTTCCAATTGCCCGGTTCCAACGCGCTGGACACCAAAAAAGCGGTGGTCGATGCCATGGAAAAGCTCAAGCCGCATTTCCCCGAAGGCCTTGATTATCTGCTGGTTTACGACACTGTTGTGTTTGTCCAGCAATCCATCGAGGCGGTGGTCAAAACCCTGTTTGAAGCCATGTTGCTGGTCGTGCTGGTGGTGGTGATATTTTTGCAAAACTGGCGCGCCACCCTTATTCCCTTGCTTGCCGTGCCGGTGTCGCTGATCGGCACTTTCGCGGTGATGGCGGCGTTGGGATTGTCGCTGAACACCTTGTCGTTATTCGGCTTGGTGCTGGCCATCGGTATCGTGGTCGATGACGCTATCGTGGTGGTGGAAAACGTGGAGCGCCATATCGCCCTCGGTTTATCTGCCCGCGATGCCACCCGCAAGGCGATGACTGAAGTGATCGGGCCGATTATCGCCACCTCCCTGGTGTTGATTGCGGTATTTGTGCCGACTGCGTTTATTACTAGCGTGTCCGGCGCGTTCTATAAACAGTTCGCCCTGACCATCACCATTTCCACGGTAATCTCGACCTTCAACTCGCTGACGCTAAGCCCGGCCTTGTGCGCATTGCTGCTAGACCGGGCGCACGGCAATAAGGACGCCTTCACGCGGCTGCTCGACCGCCTGTTCGGCTGGTTTTTCAGGGCTTTTAACCGCTTCTTTGATCGCTTCAGTGCGGGCTATGCGCGTTTAGTTGGCAGTCTGGTTCGCATGACGGCAGTTGTGGTCATACTTTATCTCGGCCTTAATGCACTGAATTTTCTGGCTTTTGATAAAGTGCCGACCGGCTTTATTCCGCAACAGGATCAAGGCTACCTGATTTTGTATGCGCAACTGCCGGATGCCGCCTCTCTGGCGCGCACCCAGGACGTGGTGCAGCAAGCCACCCGCATTATTCTGGACACCGAAGGCGTCGACCATGTCAATGCCTACGCCGGTTTTTCAATCCTGAGCGGCTCCAGCCAATCCAATGTCGCCACCCTATTTGCCCGCTTGAAAAGTTTCGACGAACGTAGCGGTCATGCTGGACTTCATGCCGACAACATCATCGACAACCTCAAGCAGCGCCTTGCCCGGGTCGAAGATGCCCGCATTGCGGTATTTGCACCGCCGCCGATTCGGGGCATGAGTTCAACCGGCGGTTTCAAGCTGCAAATTCAGGATCGCTCCAATGCCGGTATCGACGCACTGCAACATACGGTCAACGACCTGATCGCCAAAGGCAACCAACAAGCCGGTTTGGTCGGCCTGTTCACCACCTTCCGCTCCGAAGTGCCGCAACTTTTTCTCGATGTGGATCGCACCCGCGCCAAGGCTATGGATGTGCCCCTGAAAGAAATCTTCGACACCTTGCAGATTTATTTGGGCTCGCTTTATATCAATGATTTTAACGGCTTTGGCCGCTCCTTTCAGGTGGTGGCGCAGGCCGATTCGGCGTTCCGGATGAACCCAGACGACATTGCCAAGCTCAAGGCGCGTAACCTTGGCGGCGGCATGGTGCCGTTAGGTTCAGTGTTGTCGGTTAAAGACATTACCGGCCCCGACAAAATCACCCATTACAACCTGTATCCGGCGGCGGAAATCAACGGCAGCACCCTGCCCGGCGTCAGTTCCGGCGAGGCCATCGCTATCATGGATAAACTGCTGCACGCAGAATTGCCGCCGGGATTCGATTTTGAATGGACTGAACTCAGTTTGCAGCAAGTGCTGGCCGGGGATGTCGCGATGCTGGTTTTTCCGCTGAGCGTCATCTTCGTGTTTTTGGCTCTGGCAGCCCAATATGAAAGCTGGTCATTGCCGCTTGCAGTGATCCTGATTGTGCCCATGTGCATCCTGTCGGCTCTGGCCGGGGTTTGGCTGCGCGATATGGACAACAATATTTTCACCCAGGTCGGCTTCATCGTGCTGGTCGGGCTGGCCAGCAAAAACGCCATCCTGATTGTGGAATTTGCCAAACGCCGTCAGGAAGCCGGGCTTAACCGCTTTGATGCCGTCATAGAAGCCTCAAGAATCCGGCTACGCCCCATTTTGATGACCTCGTTCGCCTTCATCATGGGCGTGTTCCCGCTGATGGTCGCCCAAGGCGCCGGGGCAGAATCACGGCGTCTGTTGGGAACAACGATGTTCAGCGGCATGTTGGGAGTGACCTTGTTCGGCCTGCTGCTAACGCCGGTATTTTTCGTTATCGTGCAAGGTTGGGGCAAACATAAAACTGACTCCGGTACCGATTTATGATCACCCTAAAACGCAAGCGGATTTTTATCCCGGTAGCGCTTACTGCCGCCCTTGGCGCCTGTGCAGTAGGCCCTGATTATCTGCCACCGACTACAAATACCGACCTGAACTTTGCCAATGCAGGCCATCCTGAATTTTCTGCACAGGGCGTTGACACAGCTTGGTGGAGACTGTTTGAAGACCCCGGCCTAAACGAACTGGTTGAACAAACCGTCAGCAACAACCGCAGCCTTAAGGCCGCCCATGCCAACCTACGCGAGGCACGGGCACTGTATCTGGAAGCGGGCTTAAATTTGGCGCCTACGGTGACCGCACACGGCAACTTCACCGACCAAAAACGCAGTGCTGCGGCGTTAAACAACCTGTCGTTCGCGCCACGCGAGCTGAGGATCTACAGCGCCGGTTTCGATGCCTTTTGGGAATTGGACTTGTTTGGCCGAGTACGCCGGAACGTCGAGGCGAGCGGCGATGAAACCGATGCACAGGAAGCCAGTTTGCGCGACCTTAATGTCAGCCTAATTGCCGAAGTGGCGAGGAATTATTTTGAATTGCGCGGCCTGCAAAACCAACTGGCCGTGGCAAAAAAGAACACAGAAAACCAGATTCAGACGTTGGAAATAACCCAGGTCAGGCTTGACAATGGGCGCGGCACAGAACTCGATATAGCCAGAGCCAGCGCGCAACTCGATGCCACCCGGGCCACCATACCCCTGTTAGACAGCGCCATCCATCAAGCCATGCACCGCCTCAGCGTACTGACGGGGCAGCTACCGGATACACTGACAGAAAAACTGTCCAAACCCACACCGTTACCGGTGATGAACAAAGCTATCCACATCGGCGAACCGGCACAACTGCTACGCCGCCGCCCCGACATCCGCATTGCCGAGCGCACTTTAGCAGCCGCTACTGCGCGCATCGGCGTGGCCACCGCCGATTTATTTCCACGGGTTACCTTCGTCGGTACCGTCTCGCTTGAAGCCAGCTCTTTTTCGGTCATAGGCGCGGCGCGTTCGGACGCCTATTCCTTGGGCCCCAAAATCAGCTGGGCGGCATTAGACCTAGGCCGCGTTTATGCGCGCATTAAAGCCGCCGATGCCCGTGCTGAGGCCAATCTTGCCGAATACGAACAAACCGTGCTGAGCGCGCTGGAAGAAACCGAAAACGCCCTGGTCAGTTACAACCGGGAACGCAACCGGCGCGAATTGCTGCACACAGCCGCACAAGCCAGCCAAAGGGCGCATGAATTGGCGCACCTGCGCTTTCAAGAAGGCGTCAGCGATTTCCTGACCGTATTGGATGTTGAATTGCGTCTGTTACAAGACCAAACCCAATTGACCCAAAGCGAAACCGCCACCGCAACCGCTTTGGTCGCGCTGTACAAAGCGTTGGGCGGGGGCTGGGAGCAGTAGGTGAGAATGCAGACCTTCCAGGTTTTAAAAACCTGGAAGGTCTAACGCGCAACGCCTAAACTAAAATGAGGCGGCTTAGTCGTTATGTGCGCAAACGTACCGAATTAGCCAGACAATACGCGTAGTTTTAAGATCTCTCATTAGCGTTTTAATCCACACTCGACCTCATCTACCCAATGACTTGTCTTACGACAATCCATCGACAGATGGAGGCCGGTGGATTGCCTCGCCGTAAACGACGAGGTTACCTGAGAGGATAACGATGCTAAAGCATCGTTATCAACGCTTAACAAATCTCCCTGAAGGGAGAGATCTCAAACCAACAAGGAAATTTGATGAAGTATTTGAAACAATCTGCCGCATTACTGGCAATCCTCGCGATCAGCGCCTGCACTTTCCCCGCAGGCCCTCCCGGACAACAAGGCGCAACCGGATTCACCGGCGCAACTGGCGGCACCGGTGCAACCGGCGGAACGGGTGCCACTGGAAACACAGGTGCAACCGGAGATACTGGGGCGGATGGCGGCACCGGTGCAACTGGGGATACAGGGGCAACCGGAGGCGCGGGCGCTACCGGCAACACCGGTGCAAAAGGCAGCACTGGCGCAAGCGGAAAATCGACTGGCGGTACCGTTATTGTCGTACCGTCCCCTTAAATCAGCCGCAACCTGCCATTACTCCTATCCGAATTATTTACGCTGTTCTGCAAAACGCGACCTGATTAACCTGTAACGCCGCCAATACCGTTGACTTTAGCAAAGCGACCATTAGCGAAGCGGAACCCGCAGGTTACTACCCGATTCTACATACCACGAAGTTCACGAAGAAAAAGACTTGCGTACTTCGTGGCAAATAAGGCGGACAAAAGCCCCCCCTCCCCCTAATTCCGCGCCATCACATCCGACGCCCCCACTAACCGTGACAACCAGGCTTCTGCGGCAACGCGGTTGCTTTTCAGTATGCTGTTTGGCGCAAAACCAAAATTCAAGACCAATAAGGCCGATACGCACAGCAGCGCCAATTCGCGCGGGCGCAAATCCTGTACTTGCCGGACGCTGTCGCGGATCACCGGGCCAAAAAAAGCGCGGCGGGTAAACGACAGCATATAGGCGGCACTGAGCACTGCGCCAAGCAAGGCGGCAATGCTGATGCTCGGATGCGCCAGCATGGTGCTGATAATTAGCAGCAGTTCGGCCGGAAAACCGCTGGTGCCGGGCAGGCCGATACTGGCCAACATGAACAGAAAATAAAAGCAGGTCAGACGCGGCATGACGCTAGCCAAACCGCCCAAATGTATCAGTTCGGTGCTGCCCAGCCGGTGCTGTATGAATCCGGCCACCAGCATCAGCGAACCGGCAATTAGGGTGAAATTGAGCAATTGAAAAATCGCGCCCTGAATGCCGGACATATTCAACGAGGCAATGCCGACAATCACCAGACCGACATGACTGACGCTGGCGTAGGCCAGCAAGCGGCGCAAATTGGTTTGCTGCAAGGCAATCAGGGCGCCGTACACCAGCGTGATGGCGCCGAGTATGCCCAGTACCCAGCTGTATTCAACCGCAGCAGAAGGTGCTAAAGGCATGACAAAACGGATGATGCCGAAAGCGCCGAGTTTCAGGCCGATTAACAGCGCTGTCATTTGCGTCGGGCCTTCCATAGCGACAGTCGGCAACCAAGTATGGAAGGGCGCCAATGGCGCTTTGACGGCAAAACCGAGCAGCAGCAATAAAAATACCCATCCCTGCAATCCATCAGGCACTGGCGTTGCCAGTAACACCGGCAGGCTAAAGGCCAAATCCTGCGGTATGTTGCCGCCCGTTACTGCCGCATGGTTTAATGCCAGAATGATAATGGCAAACAACAGCGGCACACCGCCAAACAACATAAACAAGGTGTACTTTATCGCCGCACGGCGCCGCCCCGAGCCGATGCCCCACAAGCCGATTAAAAAGAAAATCAGCGGCAGGGTCAGTTCCCAGAACAAAAAAAACAGCACCATATCCAGCGCCAAAAATACGCCCAGGGTAACGCCTTCCAGAGCCAGCAATAAGGCAAAATGCAAGCGGGTCTGATGTTGCACCGAATTCCAGGAGGCCATGATCACCATCAAGGTCAGCACTGCCGACACCGGCAAAAACAACAGGGCAATGCCGTCTACGCCGATCAGGTAATCAATATTCAGGCTGGGTATCCAGGCATGGCGTTCTAGCAGTTGAAAGTTACCGCCGAGGTCGCTATCAAACAGATTCACAACAACCAGCGTTGTAATCAATTCCAGCCCGGCAAATACCAACGCAATCAGCTTTGCCAGACGGATGTCGCGGCTAACGGCTACCGCAAACGCGCCCACTAAAGGCAACAAAATCAGCATACTTAACACAGGGAAACTGACATTATTCATTATCGCCATCCTTCATGGGCATTTGTGCGCCGTGCATCGGAAATTGTCGGCCGATGGCGGCCGCATCCTGGTCGATAAAATTCAGCCACGGCGTGGTGTAAAAACCGGTGCCGATCAGCAGCAGACAGATAATAGCGGCGATGACGCGCTCCGTCCTGACCGGATGGTGCGCGCAGCTGTAAGGTTGTGCGGCGCGTTTGGGCGCAGCCATAAACATACGCTGAAAAGCCCATAACAAAAACGCGGCGGTCATCAAGTTGCCGACCAAAATGGCAATGGCCAGCAGCCAGCCGTATTCCTCAATAATGCCTTCAACCAGCAAATGCGCGGCATCGAAACCAGTAGTGCCGGGCATCACCATGGTGCTGAGCGCGGACAGCAAAAACAGCAGCGCCAGCGTGCCGTTGGTATCGAACAGGCCGCCCAGCCGGGGGATAAACGCGGTGCCGGTGCGTTCGTAAATCAGGCCGACACTGAACAACATGCCCGCCATTGCCAGACCATAAGCCACTGACAACAACAAAGTGCCTTCCAGGCCGTTGGCGTTAAAACAGAAAGCGCCGATGACCAGCATCCCGGTTTGGCTGATGACGGCAAAAGCCAATAAGCGGCGAATATTGACCTGCATCAATGCCAGCAGTGCACCATAAAAAATGCTGATGAGCCCCAGCGTCACCACAAACCCCGCCCATTGTTCGGCGACACCCGGCACCATCGGTAAAATGAAGCGGATAGCCGCATAAATGCCCAGCTTCAAGCCCACCAAAAACACTACGGTGCTGGCGACAGTGCCTTGTTCCGCCAACACCGGCAGCCAACCATGAAACGGAAATAACGGCATACGGATGGCGAAACCGAAAAACAGCAGGATAAAAATCAACACTTCATCATGTAAATAGGCGTTGTTTTGTTTTAGCGTCAGCCAGTCGAAAGTCAGCGGATGGCTGGAATCAATCAGACCAAAAGCCAGCAACAAAAAACCGGCCAGCGTCAACAACAAACCGCTAACCCAGTATTGCAGCAACAAAACGACCACCCAACGCCGGTTTTGCCCAGTCCCGGCATGAACCGTCAACAGCGCCACCGGCACCAGTTCCAGCACGCACCACAACCAGAATTGCATCACGTTCAGCGCGGTAAAAGCGCCGATCAAGATGGTTTCATAGCTTAACAGGCAGGCAATAAACAGCTTGTCGGTCGCATGCCGGGTAATCAGGGTATAAATCAATGTCAGCAAGGTTAAAATGGCGGTCAACGGGATAAACAGGATATTCGTCCCGTCTATGCCAACGCGGTAACTCAAACCGGCAAAATGAAAATGTTCGCCCAGATGAATGCCGGGGTTGGTCGAGTCGAACACCGTCAGCAGATAGATGCTGAGCAACAAAGTCAACAACGCACCGGAGAAACCGAAAACCAGCGCAATCCTGGTTGAACGGGACAGCAAAATGGCGATGGTCGCCGCCAATGGCACCAGCATCAGCGTCGTCAGCAACGGGAAAGCCGTCGAGGCCGACCAGTGGGTAATCGTAATGTCCATCAGAGCTAGGTTCTCATTAATGATTGGGGCTGTTTTAAGAGTGGGAAAACGCCATAGCAATTTTTTGTATCGTTCCCACGCTCCGGCGTGGGAACGATTTATCCCGCAACTTATCCATAACGATGAGCGCGGCGCGTGGGAACGGGAAAATCAAAACGCAACCAGCAAGGTGATGCCGACAAACAACACCAGATAGCGCGGCCTAAGCACCGACCTTTCAAAAGTATTGGCAATATGGCCTAACCAGCGGCCATAACCAAGGGCATTTTTACCGACACCTTGCAGCACAAAATAGTGCTCAAACCAATGCAGGATGGTTGCCGTCCACTCGGTCAGTTTTCCGGCCAAACCGCTGCCTTGGGCGAAATCGTCGGAATCATTGTCCAAATGCGCGCCAATCATTTGTTCTTCCAATTGTGCCAATGACGAGATGGCGCTCAGCGCCGGAGCGCCGCCGCCCATCAAGCCGTCAATAATATGGTCGTCAAAATAACTCAAATCATGCGCCAGACCGCGTATCGGTTTGACCAGTGCCCAATCGGCCAATTGATCCAGCCAGAAGCGTTGGATTGAGGCGACATAACCGACGCGCCAGTTGGCAAGAGCCGGGGCAAGCGGTTTTATCGGGTTGTCGTGAACTTGATGCAACAGCGACGGCGCACTCAAAAATTGATAGCCGCGCACCACAGCATGGGCGCAAAGATGCCAGCTGGCCAGTTGCCAAAAACCTAGCCCGCACGCTAAAAACATCAACCCCAATTGCCCGGAAGTGGCAAAAATAAGTGAACTTTTGACATCGGTTTGGCTCAGGCCGACCACGAAACTATAGGCCGCCGTCAATAAGCCGGTGATGGCGAGCAAGGCCATAATCAGCGGTGCCTGCTCAAACAGCGGCTGCAACAAAATGACCAGATAGACACCGGCATGCACCATGACCGCGCCGTAAAATACCGCGCTGGACGGTGTCGGCCCTTCCATCGTCCGCGCCAACCAAGGCGTAAACGGCAATTGTGCTGATTTGACAAAAGCAGCGACAGCAAAACACAAGGTAACCACTACGGCCTGTCCCGGCGTCAGCTGTGCCGATGCCGCGTTGATAACTTTCCAGTCAACGCTGCCCAGCCAAGCGTAGCTTAAACCGATACCCAATATGAAAGCGGCGTCGCCAATGCGGTTGGTGACGAATACACGGGTGGCATTGGCGGCGGCAAGCGGACGTTGATAAGTGTAGGCAATCAACAAATACGAACACAGCCCCGCCAACTCCCAGCCGATAAACATGCCCACCGCATTGCCCGACAACACCAGTAACTGCATGGCCGCCGCAAACAAACTGAGGACAAAAAAGAAGCGGTGGAAACCCGCTTCTTTGTGCATGTAGCGTATCGAAAAATGCATGACCACAAACAACAGCAGCGCAAACAGCGCCGACAGCCGCACACTAAAACCGGTGCTGATAAAATTCAGCCGGATATTTAGCGTGTCGCTGCCCAGCCATTGGCCGAGACTGAATGAACCGATATTTTTGCCCATCAGGTCGGCAACCAACAAAATCAGCGCTAACAAGCAAGACATGATAACCGCCCCACCGGCAATATCGGCAGTCGTGTTTTCACTAGCCTCACCGCTGAGTGCGCCGCTAACATGGCCGATGCCGATCACGGCAGCAGCCAACAGCGGCAATAACGGCAGTAAAATAACCACAGCATCCATTACACGGCCCCCAACTGTCTGATCAATACCGGCTCCACCGCCCGACTTTGACCGCGATAACAATCCAGTGAGTTTAGGCCAACCGGCAGTTCTTTGGCTTCAGCCTGCCACGGCACAAAACCGCTGCCTCGCTCGAAGATAAAAATATCGCCGCTGTCCGGATCTTTAGCACTCAAATGCGCCCAGCCGCCGCCGATGAGTTCGCGCAAACTTTCTTGCCGCGCATAAATCTGTTCCAGCACCGCCGTTTTGGATTCAACCAAAATTTGCAAGCGCATCGGCTCGTGAATTTCCACCATCTGTTTAGGCAAGCCGGTACGTAAATCACTGGCCGCGCCTTCCATCACGCCAAACAAGCCGGTGACGTTGTGCGGGATTTTGGTGCCGCAACCGAAACGCTCGTTGTCGATGGTGGAAAAATAATATTCCAGATTAATACCCGCGCCGACCGGCCCTGCAGTCAGCAAAATGGATTCAAGGATACTGCCGTCAGCGTCTTGACCAGGGTCATAGGAAATCAAAAAGACCCGCCGGTCCAAAAACAGCCCCTGCGTCATGGCGCGACGGCCTATCACCGCCGCCGCATTGGTGGCATGGCCGAATTCGGGACGGACTTGACTTAAATCCTGCGCCCTCAAGGTCACATGGCGAAAAGCCTGTTCGGGCGTAAGCGGGTTTTCCGCTGAAGCAAAGCGACGGCAGCGCTCATGCGCCGACAACTGTTGCGCCTCGCTGATACAGGTTTTAAAGCGGGCAAATTTTTCAGCCAGCGCCGCCGGAACCCTATCCACATCATACCAAGTCATCGCATCGCTGCAGGTATCGTGCTGCATCCCGACAAACCAACAGTCATCGGGAATGGCAATACCTTGCAACGCCAACAAAGCGCGCACCTCGGGCCGGTTTGCCATCGCCGCGAAAGCCCGCGCATTCGGTCCACCCTGCCGCCCGCCGCAGGCACCGCAATCATGCGCGGCTTCATGCGGATTATTCTGGCTGGTCGAACCGTGCCCTGCCAAGGCCACGATGGGCGCAAAATCAGCGGTTAAGCCCATACTGCGCAACAGCGCAGCAACACGCCCGGCTTGCTCGCTGTCAGTAAAGCCCAGCTTAATGTTTTCTACTGAAGCGGATGTTGCCGTGTCGGTCGAAGTCAGCTGCAATTCGGTAGCGACCGGCGGGATAACGGCCTGCTGTAGCCAATCGGAAACGGCCTTGTGGTAGCGAGGCAACAGCATTTTTCCCAGTATTCCAGTCAGAGTAAACGGCGCCAGCAAATCAATGCCGAGATGCGCTAATAACGGGTTGCTGCGCAGGCTATGATGCAGCTGATAAGCTAAACCCCGGCTCAAACGACGCCCTTGTTGGTGTTTCAGCAATATTTTTTCCTGGCCGACCTGGGCGACTTCGTCAACCTCATGCACCGGTGTGACCACAATCGGACATAGCGGCGTCAGGTGCGTCGCATCCAAACCTTTATAATTCATCGGGATGCCGAAAAAACCGGCCACCCCCAAGGTTTCAATAGCCGGATTCAACTCTTCTAAATGGCGACGAAAACTTTCTTCTCGCTCGTCCATACACAGCACAATGTGCGCTTCAGGGCGTTTAACCCGCTGCAGCCAGCCACCGCGCTGATGATTGGCGCGCAAAGCCTGAAACAAGTCATTGCGGTAATGATGCTCGTAAGCCAAGAGCCAAATTCTATTGCGTTCAGTCAGGGCGAAGTCATCCAGCACCGTCAGCATCGCCTGCAAATCGTTGCTGCTTAAGGCCTGCACATCAACAGTATTAAGCCCCAAATGCTGGCATAAACGGAACAAGCGCCAACCGCTGTTGTGGGCGCTGTGCGGATTAGCCTGCGCACAGGCACAATCGGCGCCGAGCAAACTTTTATCCGCCATCGGGCTGCACTGCCAGGTCCAAATCAGATCGGCCAGTTGCTGCCAGTCGCGGCGGTCATAGCGTTCGGAACCGGCGTGTAAAGTCAGCGTTTCCGCACGGTGCGCCAGATATTCCGGCAAGTCGCCTTGATACAGACGGCTGCGCACCATAAATTCGGACAGGTTTTTGCGAAAATAGCCCTGAAGCGCGCCGAATTTGGCTTCGATTTTCCAGGTATCGCGGCAAACCTGATTCAGCCACAAGCGATCCAGCGTCAGCCGTATCGCCAGATAATCGGCCAATGTCGGCGCGGCATCATTGGCGGCATGGTAATTCGGATGCTGCTGGCGCCAATTAATGAGCCCCGACCAACCGGGTATTTCCAGTGCCAGACGCTGCAAATAACCTGACCATTGCGCTTGCGGAATATCCAGATGTTGCAGTTCAAGGATGATGGTATCGACGGCATCATCGGGCAATTCGGCGACAATCTGCTGCCAGTCCGGCAATTCATGCAAAAAGGGGTTGGCGTCATACTGCGCGGTTGCGCGCCAGGCAGCATAAAGGCCTAAGCGGCTGCGTTCAGGCAATTGCCAAGCGGCCAGTCCTTCATCCAGACCCGATGCGCAAAAGCGTATCAGCTGCGAACGCACCGCTTCGAGAATATCGGTGCCGGTCAAGGCCCGAATAAAACCCTGCAAACTGAGGCTGTCGCCAACCTCGCCCAGCAGTTTATCCAGCGCCGCACCGGCTTGTTGCTGCATGTGCTGATGGGTTGAGATGCCGTCTTCGGCAGTGTCCTGAACCTGCGCCAGCCAGTCTTCGGCCTGCTCCAGCGACAAATCCAGCATCGCCTCCGGATGCAGCGCGGCCTGTTCCAGGCCGAGCTTGGTCAAAATGATTTCCCATAACGGCCGGATAGCATCGTCACTATCGGCAAGTAAACGCCGACGCATCAGCTCAGGCACATCATCCTGCACCTCCTCCAGCGCCGCCAATTCCTCAATTTGCCAGTTTAATTGACTGGCGCTAACCGCCTGCAAATCGAATAACAACGCAACGCGGTAAATGGCGAGACGGGAGATGTTTTGCGTCGGTAACGTACAAACAATTTGCTCTGACTGCAAGTCCGGGCGCTGGGCAAATGCCGCCGACAAATCGTCTTCGTCAATGCGCCCTTGCCGGTAAAAATCGCGGCTTTGCGTTTCGGGAAGATAGCCGCAGATGCCGGTCAAGGTTTCAAATTCGGCCAGCGCCTGCTCGAACGGCAGATGCTGAAAACCATGCAACGTATTGTGATGCACAAAATCGAGTATCGGCCCCTGTCCGGGCAGGACATGATCGAGATGATGTAGCGCAGCGGTGATTTGCTCACGTAAGGAATGTGGCTGTTGCATCGTGTTATCTGTGTTTGTCATATCTCTGCGTTCTATTTTGTGCCGCCATCGCTACAAAATCCGCTGGCTAATCAGCTCATTCATCTGGCTGATGGTCGCGGCGGACAGGTTAAGCAGCGGCGACGGCATCAGGCCGAACAACACGATGCCGCCAACCAGTATGCCGGCGGCCAATAACTCCGACGCGTTTAAATCGTTTAGCGACTGCATAGCCGCTTTGCTCGGCCCGGTAAACAACAGGCTGATGGTGCGAATGCCGTAGGCCGCGCCGATTAACACGCCGACACTAAAAAACGCCATCACGCCGATAGCGGAGCCGGCATCGGCAAACAAGCTAAAACCGCCAATCAATATATGCAACTCGGCAATAAAGCCCACCGCACCGGGCAAGCCCATAGCGGCCAATAAAGTTAAAGTCATCAACAAAGTGAAGCGCGGCATCACCTGAATCAGCGAGCTGTAATCCTGAATATTGCGGCTATGGGTGCGCTCATAAAGCAGACCAACCAGCAAAAACAAGGCGCCGGCAATCAGGCCGTGCGCGCTCATTTGCAGCACCGCGCCGGTGATTCCGGCCTCGTTCAAGGTGGCAACGCCGAGCAACACGATACCCATGTGACTGACCGACGAATAAGCCACCATCGCTTTCAGGTCGCTTTGCCGCCACGCCAAAAAGCCGCCATACAACATGCCGAACAGACCTAAAAAAATCAGGAACGGCTGCAATATTTTTGCCGCTTCCGGCAACATCACCACCGCCCTGATCAAGCCGTAAGCACCCATTTTCAGCAAAATGCCGGACAGTAAAATACTGATAGGACTGGGCGCTTCCACATGCGCCAACGGCAACCAGCCGTGCAGCGGAAAAATCGGCATCTTGACCCCGAAACCGATGACAAAACCGACCAGCACCAGCACCTGCTCAACGCGGGGCATGTCCCGCGCCGCCTGATGCATAGACGACATCAACGAACTGCCGTGTTCAAGGTCGTACTGACTGATGGCCAGTAGACTGATCAGCATGAAAATCGAGCCGCCCATCGTGTACAGGACAAAATTAAGGCTGGCAGTATGCCGCCGTGGCCCGCCCCAACGGCCAATCAGAAAAAACAGCGGGATCAGCGTGACTTCCCAAAAGATATAAAACAGCGCCCAATCCTGCGCCAAAAATACGCCCAACATGCCGAACTCAAGCAACAGCATACAGATATGGTAGCCCTTGACGCCATTGGCAACCGTCAGCGAGGCCAGCAAGGCAATCGAGGTCAGCAAGGTCGCCAACACCAGCATCGGCATCGATAGGCCGTCCACGCCAAGCGCATAAGCACTGTGCAATTTGGGATTGAGCGGGAAATATTCGTTGAACTGTAAGTTGGCATTTTCCGCATGATAAATATGCAGCAACCAGCAGACTAACAGCAGGGTGAGCGTGGCAAACAGATGGGTGATGTAGCGGATAAGCTGGCTATTTTGTCCCGGCGTTAACATCAACAGCAACACGCCGACGGCCGGAGTCCAGAGCAGTATGCTGAGTATCCCCATGATTTTAGTATCCCTTTAGGCTCTGTGTCTGATGGTTTTAAGGATCGGCAATTGTACGTTAAGGTTGGGACAGTGCAAAGATTTGATAGGAGAAAAACAAACACTCAGTGAAAACGGATGACACGGCTTAAACGGATAATCACTGATTAGAAAACTTCTGAAACCAACATCTATTTGAACGGTCACATTTTCGGCTTATGCAAAGGATAGACCGAACCTGGAAGGTCTAACTCGCAACGTTTAGATGGTTAGGCTAGACCTTACCGGAATCCATATCTTTTTGCGGATACTCGCACAAATCGGCAATCACACAACTCCGGCAACGCGGTTTTCTCGCCATGCAGGTATAACGACCCTGCAAAATCAGCAAATGGTGCGCATCTTTTTTATGCTGTTTAGGCACGCCTTTCTCCAACTTGCGTTCCACCTCCAGCACATTTTTACCCGGCGCAAGTCCGGTACGGTTAGCCACCCGGAAAATATGCGTATCCACTGCAATGGTAGGCTGGCCGAAAGCGGTGTTCAAAATGACATTGGCGGTTTTTCGGCCGACGCCTGCCAATGCCTCCAATTCTTCGCGTGTTTCCGGCACCTGGCCTGCATGTTTGTCCAGCAACTGCCGGCACAATGTGATGATATGCGCGGCCTTACTGTTAAACAGGCCGATAGTCTTGATGGTGTCCTTCAAGCCCGCTTCGCCCAAGGCCAGGATTTCAGCGGGGGTGTTGGCAACAGGAAATAATTTGGCTGTCGCCTTATTAACGCCTTTGTCGGTGGCCTGCGCCGACAGCACCACGGCAACCAACAATTCAAAGACGCTGGTGTAATACAGTTCGGTGGTAGGCTCGGGTGTCGCCATCGCTAGCCGGTCGAAAATGGCCAGGCGTTTTTTGGGGTTCATAACAATGTCTGTGTTGGTATAAGGCGGCTTCCGAAAAAGAATGTCCCCCTGATGATTGTGGGCTGCAGAAAAATAAAGGCCACGAAAACTTGGTGTTTTTTCCGTACCTTTCATGGCCAATTATTGGCTATATCCTGCTCAGGAAATCACCTGGGCCGTAGCTGTTTAAATATCATCCCCACCAGCCGCCATCGTCATTGATAATCGTGCGCATCGCACTGAGCATAAGTACACCGGGGCCGAAACTGCCGCCCACAGGATTGAAGATATCCAGATAAAAAGTTTCATCCGGTTCCACAAGGGTATCGCCAATAATCTCCACGGGAATCACCACCTGGTTTTCATTGGGGTAAAGCAGCAAGGTGCCCTGAACGGCGAAGTAATCCTCACCGGCGGTCGCACTGCCGTTACGGGTGGCATAATCGACACTCAATAGCTGCTTAGGGTCGCTACGTACACCGGTAAACTGCAACAAAAAATAGGCGTAACTCGTGCCGCTATTGCCCTCGAGCACCGAGGTTTGCACATCCTCCGGTTTGGTCGGTGCATTCGGATAATGTGCCCGCAGGCTCTGGTCGATCCACTGCTGATAATGGCTGACCCGTTGCCAAGCGCCGATTTCGCCAAAGCTGCTGTTGCTCTGGCCGTCAATGTCGGGCTGAATGCTGCCCCGGCTGAGGCTGGCGGTGTAGCTGGCAATACCGGCAACCAAGCCGCCAATGAAAGCAGGGCCGCCGCTATCGCCTGAAGTAATCATGCCTTCGTTTATGCCCAGGCCTGTGCCCGGCCGATTAATCAACCGCCCCAGAGCATCCTGCTGGCTAAGGCCGTTATCGAAATCGGCGACCAATTGTGTGCCCGCTGTCGGCGTCCAAGCCATGCTTGAACCAAGCTGCTCTTTGAGTGTGCCCACATCGGCGTCGAACTGGTTTTTAGCCTTTAACCGTAGCGGACTGCCGTTATAAGTGGTCAACGCGCCGGTGTCTCCTGAGCCCGGCAGGCCATAACCGACCATCGTAAAGGTCTGGCCGATTTCATCGCCATCGCGGTACAGGCCGTAACGCTCGGCGTCCAGCGGTGCGGCAGCCGATAGCCAGACCAAGGCCAGGTCGTTGTTGCTATCGTCATCATAACTGGGCATGACCAGGACACGCGCAGAACTGACTGTTTTGCTACCGGAAACCGTTTCGAAGTGGGTCTGGGTACTGTCGGCTGCCCGGTCAAATAAGTGCGCCGACGTTAAGACCGCCCGGCCATCGTAAAGCAAAACGCCGGTGCCGTAATAGCCGCCGAAGGATACGCGGACAACGCCGTCATAGCCCTGACCGAGATAAGCACGATTGCGGGCATCGGTGTAAGAAGTGACGGTAGCGACCATAGTTTTTTATAATATCAAGTTTAGCTTTTTGCCAATTGTTCCGCCCATTGCAGTTGCTTGGGCAAGCACACGGTTTTCAAATCGTAATGAGCCACCGCAAAATTCCGCGCATTGGTGCCTAACCGCGCTCTAGCGTCAGGGTCGTCAAGCAAAGCGCAGACTTCGCCAACCAACCCGGCCGTGTCAAAAAAGTCGACCAAGCACCCGGTTTCATCATGCTGAACAGCTTCATGCAATGGCTGCGTATTGCTGGCAACAATCGCACAACCCACACTCATTGCCTCTAACAGACTCCAAGACAGTACAAAAGGATAAGTCAGGTAGATATGCACAGTGGAAAGCTGCAATACCGGAATAAAATGCTGATAAGCAATATTACCCAAAAAATGCACCCGCGCCCACTCGCTATCTCTGATGTGCGGACGCACCTCGGCGGCAAACAGCTCTTTCCAGGTCTTGCTGCCTTCCGGCCTTGCTCCGTAACTGACATCATCGCCGCCGACAATCAATACGCGTGCATTAGGCCTGCGCCTAAGTAGCTCAGGTAGCGCACGCATAAAAATGTGGTAGCCGCGATACGGCTCCAGATTGCGGTTGACGAAAGTAATCACTTCGTCCGCCTTAGTCAGCGTGATAGTTTCATTTAGGGTCAATGAATTATGGGGGTTCGGCGCAACCGCATCGGTGTCAATGCCGTCATGTATTACACTGATGCGCCCACGGAACGCCGCAGGAAAAGTGCTGGCCTGCCAGTGTGTCGGCGAAATGCCGCAGTCGGCGACTTCGAAATGCAACAAATTATTCAGATTTTTCAGGCGCAAGCGGCAAACATCGCCAACGTCCTTCGCCGGAAACTCAGGGTCGAACCCGACATCGGCGCCTTGCGCATGATAATAAAACTCGCAATAAATGCCCAGTTTCGCTTGCGGCCAGACGTCTTTTAAAAACAAGCTCTCACCCCAACCGGGATGGGCGATGATAATATCGGGGTTAAAACCTTGCGCCTGCAGTTGCAGTGCTGCCCGGAAACAGGCCTCGGCACGAATGGTTTTGGTCTCAAAATCGCCAACCCACGGGTGTACATGCGGCGTGCTGCCCCGACCGGCATTGTAAGGCAGCAGTTTTACGCCTTGCCATTCACCGGCATTGATTTTTTGCAGGGTCATGGCAACGACAGTGTGGCCTTGCTGCACCAATGCCGGCGCCAAAAATTTAAACTGGCCGGGAAAATTTTGATGGATAAAAAGAATGTTCATCGGAGTCGCTTGTGGCTACGCGTTGAGTGCTTCTATTTACAACTTTTTTTCTTCCAACCATCCATTGATTTCCTGCAAATTCTCCTCCGCTATCGATCCGATGGCATGCATGAAACGGATGCGGTTTTTGATGTAGTTGTATTTGGCTTGCGAAAAATCTTTTTTGGCCGAAAATTCATCCTGTTGCGCTTTAATCAGGTCACTGATGGTCACTACGCCATAAGAGAAGCCACGCTCCATTGCTTCGCGCGATTTACCGGCAGAATCCAACGCTTTTTGTGCCGCTTTAATATGGCGGGCATTAGCATTGGCGCTAAGAAAGGCATCGCTGGTTTCTTTGGTGATCGCACGAATGGCGGCTTCATTGTCGTTTCTGCTAAGCTGCAAGCGGCTCTTGGCTTCAAACATTTGGTGGGTAGTGGTGCCGCCTGAAAATATGGGTATATTGACATTGATGGCGGCAACTTCAGTTTGTATGTTGGTGCCTAAGTTAGTGCTCTGGAAACCGGTGTTGGTATCAAAGTAATTCATTTGAAAATCAACAACCGGCAGATATTTTGACTGCTGCACAGTCACATTATTTTCTGCCGCTTGAATGGCAATTTGTTTCGCTGAAATAGCTGGATTTTGGCTTTGCGCCATTTCAATCCATTGCTGCAAATCGCCTTCAATTTCCTGATAATTGACAACATCCCGGAGCTTGCTAAGTTCGGCAGGGTCTACCCCGGTTAACTCCCTGAGGCTCTGCTGCGCGGTCACACGCTTACTTTCAGCTAAGATTTCCGCCGCAATAATTTGATCCAGCCTTGCTTCTACCGCATAAAGGTCGGTGATTTTTAGCATTTGCTTGGCGTACTGTTTTTGCACTTGTTCTAACTGTTTTTGCGTGGCCAGCTTTTCGGTTTTGGCAAAGTTAAGCTGATCCTCGGCTTCCAGTTCGTTAAAATAACGCTCCACCACATTAAACATCAACTGATTGTGCGCTTCGATAGCTTCGGCGGCATACTGGTCTTCTACTTTAGCCGCACGCCGCCATTCCCAGAATTTAGCAAAATCAATCAACGATTGATTAAGGGAAACTTGGTAACGGGTACCGTGAAAATTACTGACCCCATCAGCCCCCCTGGCTTCGATGGTTTGCTTGTTGGCTGACCAATTACCGCTGGCATTGATTTGCGGCAGCATTTGACCTAAGGCCTGGCCTTTTTGTGCCGCGCCAATATCAATTTTGACGTTAGCGCTTTGCAACTGGGGGTCGGCCTGCAATGCCTGCTGGTAAACCGTGAATAAGTCTTCAGCCTGCACCGTTTGGATGCAGGCCAATAGGGTAAGCATAAGCCCGTGTTTATATATATTCATGCCGGTTAATCTTCTATGAATGCGCGGGCGAAAGCGTTAGTGGCAGGCTGGGCCAAGTATTCAAACAACGTCCTTTCACCGGTATTAATCAACACTTCGGCCGGCATACCGGGCAACAATTGCATATCCCCGAGCTTCTCACGGCTTTCCGGCGTCAGCTCAACCCTAGCTAAATAATAAGTGGCACCTGTCCTTTCATCGGTCAGGTTATCAGGGGACAAATGTGTGACCCGACCATCCATTTTTGGCGTCTTTGATTGCTTAAAGGCACTAAAACGGACTTCGGCCTCAAGACCGACAACAACCCGGTCTATGTCCATAGGCGACACTTGCGCCTCTATAACTAACTTTGCATCTTGAGGCACTATATCAAGAATAGGCCGTCCCGGTGTAATAACGCTACTTTCGTTATGTACGGTCAACCCCAGAACCATGCCGCTAGCCGGTGCCTTAATCTCGACGCGGTTAAGTTTGTCCTGATTGGCAGACAACCGTTCCTGGGCATCGTTAAGCAATGCTTGGGCTTCGCTGAGTTTACCGGCGACTTCTTCCTGAAACTGCTTTTGCACTTGTAAAATTTGCAGGCGGGTTTCGCTGATCAGCATTTGGTTGGTGGCAATTTCGGCGTTAAGCTGGGCAATTTCACCACTTTGTAAAGCATGGTTGCGTTGCAAATCGCGCAACCGTTGTTTGTCAGCAAAACCTTCGGCCAATAGCTCTTTCAGGTCACGAATCTCTTCCCCATAGGAGGCAAGCAATTGTTTTTTGCTGCTGACTTGGCCTTGCAAGCCGTTTATTTTGCTGGAAATCTGACTGATACGCTGATTGAGCACCGCAATTTGTCCGTCATAAGCATTCCTTCTGGCATGGAAAACGTTGCTTTCAGAGTTTTTGGCTTCTATGGTTCTAGGGTCGTCCCCATCGTTGAGCAGTGCCGGGTAATCAATTTTCTTCAGCTGATCCCTTTCAGCGCGCAACCGCGCCACCTGTGCAGCTAAGGTAATGTTTTGGCTACGTGCTATTTCCAACTGGGCTTTAATTTGTGCATCATCGAGCGTTATAAGTGTTTGCCCTTCAGTGACCACATCACCGTCCTTAATCAGAATCTTGGCAACAATACCGCCATCGAGGTGCTGCACTGTTTTTCTGTACGACTCAACTACAACAGTGCCGGGAGCCAATGCCGAGCTATCCATAGGCGCGAAAAAGGCCCAGACACCAAAAATACCAAAAGTGACAAAAACAATTGCGGCACCAATATTACGGACATTCCGGTCGTTGGTGTGCAGAGGGGTAGGAGCGTTATTTACTGCAGATTTATCTATCATAATACATCTATGTTATGCAGGCTGCGTTACAGGCGCAGCCGCTTGTTGTTGTTGCTGTTGTTGCAAATGGGCGATAACTTGGTCTCTAGGCCCGTAAACGGCTAAGGCACCGTCGCTGAGAATCAACAGTTTATCGACTTTCGACAGCACGCTATTACGGTGGGTAATAATCAGCACTGTAGATTGCTTTTCCTTGAGTTTTATCAACGCCTTTTCCAGTGCGGCTTCGCCTTGCTCATCAAGATTCGAGTTAGGCTCGTCGAGCACCACTAATATCGGCTTGCCGTACAATGCGCGCGCCAAACCAATACGTTGCCGTTGCCCGCCCGACAAGTTGCCGCCGCTGGCGCCAATCATCGTGTCGTAACCTTCCGGGAAACGCAATATCAGATCGTGGACATCGGCCATTTTTGCCGCTTCAACCACTTGTTCGGGATCTATGTCGCCAAAGCGGGCGATATTTTCACTGATAGTGCCTTCAAACAATTCAATATCTTGCGGCAAATAACCGATAAAATTGCCTAAATGCTCACGGTCCCAATTGAACACTTCCGCGCCATCCAGGCGGATCGCGCCATTAGCGGTCGGCCAGATACCCAATATAGCCCGCGCCAAAGTCGATTTTCCCGCACCGCTAGGCCCGATAACACCTACAATGTCACCTTTTTCAATGACCAGACTGATGCCTTTGATAACCGGCATCTTACTCCCCGGCGGCACAACAACAGCGTTCTCCAGTTGAATGCGGCCTTGCGGGTCGGGCAGTAGCATGTGTTCTTTATCGGCGGGGATCTGTAACAAAATATCGTTAAGGCGTTGGTATTGTCCGCGCGCCGCAATAAAGCCTTTCCAGGTACCGATAATAAGATCGATAGGCGCCATTGCCCGCCCCATCAAGATGGAACCGGCAATCATTAATCCGGGGGAGATTTCGCGCTCGATAACCAAATAAGCGCCTAAACCCAGCACCAAGGACTGCGAAGAAATACGGATGACTTTAGATAAAGCAGTCAGCAAACCGGCGCGGGAACTGGCAACGGCTTGCAAGTCCAAAACTTTGACCGCACCGACCATCCAGCGTTGCCTTATCTTTTCCAACATGCCCATCGATTCGATAACTTCGGCATTCCTGAGATTCCTGCCCAGAGCGCCCCGTGTCGCCATGGAGACCGCATTGGCTTCACCGAGTATCTTGGTCGTAGCCTTTTCAGTAACGGCCGCGACAATGCACAACAAGATAGCGACTAACACCGAAAACCAGCCGAACCAAGCATGGAACATGAACAGCAACGCCAAATACACAGGCATCCACGGCGCATCAAAAAAGGCGAACAGGCCGTTGCCGGTCAGGAACTGGCGCAAACCGGTCAAATCGTCCAACGGCTGGGTTGTCGCCCTCTGTCCGCCGGAATACAGCGACTGTTTGAAAGCAATTTGAAATAAACGCTGGTTTAACAACATTTCCAATCGGGTACTGACCCTGACCAAAATCTGTGAACGCACCCATTCCAACGCGGCCATGGTAATGAACAGCACAATGACTATCAGCGTCAGCATCAATAATGTTGATTTATTGCCGGTAGCAACGACGCGGTCATAGACCTGCAACATGTAGATAGAGGGGGTGATCATCAAAAAGTTGATGAGCAGACTGAAACCAGCTGCGGATAGGAATGCGCCTTTACAAAGTTTCAGCGCTTCTTCTAAATCGGACTTAATATTTGCTTTCATTCCTAAATAACAACAATCTCAAAAAAAGATTGAAATTTTCTCATAATTCGTCTTGAATTGACAGGCGAACTTCTGAAAAACGAAAGAACCCTCTGACAACACGCCGACCTTTAACCTTTAACCTTTAACCTTTAACCTTTTCCACATCTTCTGTTGACAATGCGAATGCCCTCGGCTCAAACCCTAAATCGCAGCTAGCCTCACCGTAATCAAACACCAAATCCCGGTTCATGCGCTCAGCCATCACCACCGACCATTGCCGGTAACGCGGCAGGCAACGCAATACAACGATAGCGATACGGAAAGCCAACAAAGGCACCGGCAACAAACGCGGCCGCCGACCCAGCGCGACAAAAATGCGGGTTACCATGTCATGGTAAGACAGAATTTCGCCGCCGGCAATATTATAAGTCCGGCCAGGCGCTCCCTGCGCGGCTATAGCAGATCGGCACGCACCGGCCACATCTTGCACATGGATGGGCTGACGCAACCCTTCGGCCTTGCCAAACAGGGGAAAAAAACCAAAACGCCGGATAAACCGGGCAATTTCGGCAATATTTTTATCCCGACCGAAACCATAAATTAAGGTGGGTCGGAGAATGACCCACTCAATACTTTTGCTGTCCGCCCACGCCTTAAAACACGCCTCCCCCTCGCTTAAACGGACTGCGGTTGCATGTTCGGCCATATCGGCGGAACCTGTTTTGGTCAAACGGCTGGTTGACGACAGCACCACCACACGGCGGGCAGCGGACGCTTCAAGCAACGCAAAGTGTTCCGGCAACACCCAGATCGGGGCCGCACAAACCCACTGTTGAATGGAGCCAATATCAGGCTGGGCGTCAGCAAACGAATGCCAGCTTAGCGCAGGGTTAGGCTGTTGCACAACGGGCTGCCTGGAAAAAGCGGAAACGCTAACCCCGCTGGACAACAGCTGCGAAATTAAACATTCGCCGACCAAGCTCGTGGCACCAAGTAAGCCAACGACCTGCGCTTCAGCCACGCGCCGACCTCAAAAACCTATTGGCATCGCGTACACCGACATAAGCGGCTATTAACGTGAAGCGCAGCCAAACCCCCCCCACAATCAGCCACATCAACGCTCCAGGGTACTCGTTTTGAAAAAATTTGCGGTAGAAGCGCACCATGCCTTTATGCTTATGCCATTCAACAAAAATCGGCCGATCGTGACTGCAAACGCCTTTGTAATGCATAATCTTGGCGTCGGGCACGAAAAGAATTTTTTTATTGGCACGCGTTAAGCGGATACACCAATCCAAATCCTCGCAATGTAAAAAATAGCCTTCATCCCACAAACCGATTTTTTCCATGATAGATTTGGGCACGAGCATGCATGCGCCTGAGATGGCTTCAACTTCTATGGGCTGCTCGGGAAGCGGTTGTTTATGCAAATGAAAATCGAAAAACAACGTCGGCCAGCGCTGCGCAAAACAGCTAAGGCCTAAAGCACGCACCAATGAACGCCAGGGTGTCGGTATTGCCCGCCGCCCGCCGCCTTGCTCAGTGCCGTCGGGATTGACCAAACGCCCGCCCACCATACCCACTTGGGCATCCGATTGCAGCGCTTCAAGTAATTTACTGGCAGCGCCCGGATCAAGCAAACAATCAGGATTCAAAAAAAGCAGATGGCTGGATGAGGCGTGAGAAACGCCAATGTTACAAGCCGCAGCAAATCCGAGGTTTTTTTCATTGCGGACGACCTGCAAAGGCGGTTTGTTTGCAAGCCCTTCCTCCAACAACAAAAGGCTGCCGTCAGACGACGCATTATCAACCACAATCACTTCATCGCATTGGCCAAAAACCGAGCCGATGCATTCAGCCAACAGCGGGCCTGCGTTATAGTTGACAACAATCACCGATATTGAATGGTCAGCGCCGCTATTGCTGGTTGGGCGCACATTTTCGCTAATCGCCAAGTCCGATACCCCTTAGTTAGACGCACAAGCACTAAAAACATCGGTGCGATGTTTTATATTAATGGAAAAATGTACCATAACGGCCCGGCAATAATTATTATTCATAAAGGTTTTCCAGCACCGTGATTTCAATACCCACACTAAAGACGCACTGATGATAACGTAAGACGGATAATCTTATAGTGTTTTGATCCAAACACTTAGCCAAAAACATCAGCCCCAATAAAACTTGAACCTGCGCTGTCTTTACCGGAAAGAGCCGGCGCCCCCGCTATAGGCCAGGTTATCGCCAATGTCGGGTCGTTCCAGGCAATGCAACGCTCGTGTGCCGACGCATAATAATCGGTGGTTTTGTAAACAAACTCAGCGCACTCGGACAACACGACAAAACCGTGGGCAAAGCCTTCGGGAACCCACAATTGCCGCTTATTTTCTGCCGACAACAGCTCACCGACCCACTGGCCAAAAGTCGGCGAGGATTTGCGGATATCAACCGCCACATCGAACACTTCACCTTGAATAACACGCACCAGCTTGCCTTGAGGCTGCTGTATTTGATAATGCAGGCCGCGCAACACGTTTTTGGCCGAACGCGAATGATTGTCTTGCACGAAGGTGACCGGCCTACCGATAGCCGCGTCAAACTGCGCCTGATTAAAGCTTTCAAAAAAGAAGCCCCGGTCGTCGCCGAATATTTTAGGCTCCAGCAGCATCACCTCGGGGATTGCAAGTGCGGTGGCTTTCATCAGAATATTTTTTCCTTAAGGACGTGTAGCAGATACTGGCCGTAACCGCTTTTAACTAGAGGTTTCGCCAGCTGTTCCAGTTGCGCGGCATCAATCCAACGCTGCCGGTAGGCAATCTCTTCCGGGCAAGCCACTTTCAGGCCTTGACGGGTTTCCAGTGTGGCAATGAAAGTGCCTGCATCGAGCAACGATTCGTGCGTACCTGTATCCAGCCAGGCATAGCCGCGCCCCATGATTTCCACATTGAGCTTACCCTGTTCCAGATACAGCCGGTTCAAGTCGGTGATTTCCAGCTCGCCACGCACAGAGGGTTTAAGCTGTTTAGCCAGACCAACCACCTGTTCATCGTAAAAATACAACCCGGTCACGGCGTAATTGGATTTGGGCTGCGCGGGCTTTTCTTCCAGCGACAACACTTTGCCGTTGTCATCGAACTCAGCGACGCCATAGCGCTCGGGGTCATTGACATGGTAGGCAAAGACGCTGGCACCTTCGGTTTTGTTCGTAGCATTGCCCAGTAAGTGGTGAAAGTCGTGCCCGTAAAAAATATTGTCGCCCAACACCAGCGCGCAAGAAGCATTGCCAATGAAATCCTGACCAATAAGAAAGGCTTGCGCCAACCCGTCTGGACTGGCCTGCACGGCATATTGCAGATTCAAGCCCCAGTCGCTGCCGTCACCCAGCAATTGCTGAAAAAGCGGCGTGTCCTGCGGCGTCGAAATAATCAAAATGTCGCGTATCCCGGCCAGCATCAGCGTACTGAGCGGGTAATAGATCATCGGTTTGTCGTAAATGGGCAGCAGCTGTTTGGAGATGGCCTTAGTTACCGGATACAGCCGGGTGCCGGAGCCTCCTGCGAGGATAATGCCTTTTCGTGGGTTCATGATGTTTTTCCAATAATTTCGCTCAGCATACGGGTCACGCCGTTTTGCCAGTGAGGAAGATGCAAGCCGAAGATATTTTGTAATTTATCGGTATTCAGCCGCGAATTGTTGGGTCGTTTCGCGGCTGTAGCGAAAGCGCCGGTCGGTACTGCAACAATGGCCTCGGGCGTAACCTTGATGTCGACACCGGCCTGACGGGCGTAATCAATGACAAAATGGGCATAACTATGCCAAGACGTTTCGCCGCCTGCAACTAAATGATACAGGCCGCTAACTTCAGGTCGCTGCAAAGCGGCGCGAATGGCATGCGCTGTGACATCCGCCAATAATTCTGCGCCGGTCGGTGCGCCAAACTGGTCAGCAATGACCTGCAAGCTATCGCGCTGTTGCGCCAGTTGCAACATGGTTTTGGCAAAATTATTGCCTCCCGCCGCATAGACCCAGCTGGTGCGGAAAATAAGGTGTCGGCAACCGCTCGCCAAAATCGCCTGTTCGCCTTCCAATTTGCTCTGGCCGTAAACGTTTAACGGCGCGGTGTTGTCGCTTTCCAGCCACGGCTGATTGCCGCTGCCGTCAAACACATAATCGGTGGAATAATGCACCAGCCAAGCGCCGCAACGCTGTGCGGCTTGCGCTAAAACACCCGGTGCCAACGCATTAATAGTATGCGCCACATCCGGCTCGCTCTCGGCCTTATCAACCGCTGTATAAGCAGCGGCACTAACGATAATGTCCGGCGCAACGCTTTGAACGGTTTGGGCAATGCCATCCAGGTTAGTGAAGTCGCCGCACAAGTCACGGCTATCTGTACTTAACGCCACCAATTCGCCTAATGGCGCAAGGCTGCGCTGCAATTCCCAGCCGACTTGGCCGTTTTTACCGAACAGCAGAATTTTCATGCACTACGCCCGCTGTAGTTCTTTTCGACCCAGGCGCGGTAAGCGCCGGACTGGACATTGGCTACCCAGCTTTGGTTTTGCAAATACCATTGCACAGTTTTGCGGATACCGGTATCAAAGGTTTCGGCCGGTTTCCAGCCCAATTCACGTTCCAGCTTGCTGGCGTCAATCGCATAGCGGCGGTCATGTCCCGGACGGTCGGTGACATAAACAATTTGTTCGCGGTAGCTGTGGCCGTCAAGCCGGGCGCTCAGTTCGTCGAGCAAGGCGCACACCGTATGCACGATGTCGATATTGGGCTTTTCATTCCAGCCGCCGATGTTATAAATTTCACCGACACTACCCGCTTCCAGTACCCGGCGAATGGCGCTGCAATGGTCTTTCACATACAGCCAATCGCGAATTTGCCGACCATCGCCATACACCGGCAACGGCTTTCCGGCCAACGCATTAACAATCATCAATGGAATCAATTTTTCCGGAAAATGATACGGGCCGTAATTGTTGGAACAATTAGTGGTCAGCACCGGCAGGCCGTAAGTATGATGATAAGCGCGCACCAAATGGTCGCTGGCAGCTTTGCTGGCCGAATAAGGGCTGTTAGGCTGGTAACGGTGATTTTCCGTGAAGGCCGGTTCGTCTTTGGCGAGCGAGCCATACACTTCATCGGTGGAGATATGCAAAAAACGGAAATCTTGCTTGGCGTCGCCGTGCAGTTTGCCCCAATAGTCACGCACCGCTTCTAGCAGACGAAAAGTGCCGACGATATTGGTTTGGATGAAATCTTCCGGGCCATGGATGGAGCGGTCGACATGGCTCTCGGCCGCGAAATTGATGATGGCGCGGGGTTGGTGGCGGGTGAGCAAATCGGCCAACACAGCAGAATCGCCGATGTCGCCCTGCACAAAAATATGGCGCGGATCGCCGTCCAACGTAGCCAGATTTTCGCGGTTGCCTGCGTAGGTCAACACGTCAAGATTAACCACCGTTTCATTGGATTGCGCCAACCAATCCAAAACAAAATTCGCACCGATAAAACCGGCCCCGCCTGTTACTAAAATCATTTAAAGCCCCAAAGACACTAACTTTCTCTGCAAATAATGCTGCCTGACAGCGCCCTTAAGCCAGCATCAAAATCGAAAAAAATGAGGCATTCTAACCCAATGAAGACAGCGTTGGAGCACTTTTTACTCTATATTTTGTATCTGTTCGCGCATTTGCTCGATCAACACCTTAAGCTCAATGGCGATTTGGGTCATTTCTTTGTCGGCCGATTTGGAGCCTAGCGTATTGGCTTCGCGGTTCAGTTCCTGCATTAAAAAATCCAGTCGTCTGCCGACCGGCTCTTTTTGCTGCAGCACCCGCAACACTTCGGCGATATGGGTTTCCAGCCGGTCAAGCTCTTCGGCGATGTCCAGCTTTTGCGTCAGCAGTACCAACTCCTGCTCCAAGCGGTCGAAATCGGGCTGCGCGACCAATTCGACAATACGGTCTTTTAGCCTGGTGCGGATCAGCACCAGCACTTCCGGCATCCGCTTAGCGGCCAACGCGGCAAAATCCAGCATTTTGGCGCAACGTTCCTCAAGCAGCGTCTTCAACTGGGCGCCTTCCCTTTCGCGCGCGGCCATAAATTGCGCCAATGTCTTATCAACCAGTTGGGCAACGCCCAATGCGAGCTGCCCTTTGTCGATATCCGGTTCCTGTTGTATGCCGGGAAACGCCAGCACATCAAGCGCTGAAAAAGACAGCGGCGCCAACATTTGCTGTTCTATGCTGCTAGCTGCCGCCAACAGCGTGGCGACCGCATCGGTATTAATGATAAACGCCGGCCCGTTTTTAGCCTGCTTTTTGTAGTTTAATGTGCATTCAACCTTACCCCGATTGATCTTGGCGGCGAGAGCCGCACGCAAATCGGCTTCAATAAAACGCAGGCGATCCGGCAACCTTAAGCTAATATCGCAATAACGGTGATTGACTGAGCGCAGTTCGCAGTTTAGGGTTAAGTCGCCGATTTCTATTTCACTACCGGCAAATGCAGTCATGCTTCTGATCATTTTTCACCTATAATTGATGGGTTTTTAGTGCCGACAAAACAACACCATGGCTGAATATTACGATCCGCAGACCTACCCAAAAGAGTGGAACTACCTGCAAACAGGCACCATTATAGACCAGTATGTGATTGAGCGGGAGTTGGCGCACGGCGGCTTCAGTTCGGTTTATCTGGCCCGGCAATTGGCCGACCAAGTCCAAGTGGCCATTAAAGAATACCTGCCGCGAAAATTTGCCCACCGGACGTGGAATAACGCGGTGGTTGCCAACAGCGAAGAAACTGCCGCCTTATTCAAGCGCGGCCGGGTTTTATTTTTTGAAGAAGCCAAGGTCTTGTCCACCTTAAAACACCCCAACATCGTCGAAGTCATCGGCTTTTTTAAGGCCAATTCCACCGTTTACATGGTGATGACTTACGACTATGGGCTGACTCTGGATAAACTGTTAAAAGACAAGGGCTTCACCGTTTCTGAAGAATTTGTACTGACCTTATTCGGCACCTTATTGTCTGGCTTAGGCCACATCCATAGCCAGCACTACATTCATCTGGACATAAAACCTTCCAACATCCTGGTGCGGCCCGGCAATGACGGCTTATTGCTGGATTTCGGTGCGATCCAGAGTTACCCCAGATCGCATCTGGACAAGCAAAGCAAAGTATTGACCAAAGGCTTCTCACCGATAGAACAGCATGAACTGAGCACCCAATTAGGCCCGTGGACGGATATTTATGCAGTAGGCGCGAGTATGCGCAATTGTTTGGAGCTTAAAACCCCGGTTTCGGCGCAGGACAGGGCACAACATGACACTTTAATTCCCGCCGTCAAAGCATTTAAACGTAAATTCCCCGACCATTTATTGCAAGCCATTGATTGGGCGATGGCGTTGCAACCGGAAAACCGCCCGCAATCGGTTGCCGAATTGTTGCAAGCGCTAACTGCCAGCTGACGATAGCTTTGGAAAATGAAAAAAACCATTTATCCTCTTGTCCGCCGCGAAGAATAGCCATTTTTCGTGATGGGTAAAAAACACAACAACTATTTATCATAAAAACGAGGTGTAAACATGTTGCATTTGGCTAGATTTGCTGCGATTGCAGTGCTGGTGTGGTTTTATATCAGCGCAAAAGAAAAAGGCGAATCGCCGGTTAACTGGGCTATTACCGGGGTCATCGGTTATTGGATTGCCTGGTGGGCGGTTAAATTAACGGCGGTTTCCGCATTATCCAACCTGGTTGCCAAAAACCCCACCGGTGCTTTTTTGGTTTACCAGATACCCGCCCTGTGTGCTATTGGCGCGGCTTTTTTAATCAGGAAAAAACTGCTGGCGGACGCCGACAAGAAAAACCAAGCGTAACTACAGGCCGATATTGCTTAAGAAATCGCCCGGATACGTTTTTCCAGCGTCAAAAAGCTATAACTGAAGGCGGCATCGGGATCATCGTTTACATCTTCCCGCGCCACCTCAAGCCATTGCGCGGCATCAAGTTCGGGGAAAAAAGTGTCGCCGTCAAAATCCTGATGTATTTGCGTCAAATACAGGGTATCGGCAACCGGCAACATCGACCGGTAAAAATCCGAACCGCCGATAATAAACACTTCGTTGGCATCGCTGCAACGTGCCAGCGCCTGTTTAATATCGTTAAAAACCAGGCAACCCGGCTGATGGTACTCCGGGTTCCTGCTGATAATGATATTAGTGCGCCCCGGCAGCGGCCTGCCGATTGACTCGTAAGTTTTGCGGCCCATCAAAATAGGTGCGCCCAAGGTAATTTGTTTAAACTTTTTAAGGTCGGCGGACAAATGCCAGGGCATTTTATTGTCCAGGCCAATAACCCGGTTGCTCGCCATCGCGACGATAAGTGATATTTTCATGTTATTGCTGCATGTTTTGGAAATTAATTTAACCCCGCATCATACTATGTTTCAATCGGTATCCGGCTTCCCGTGAACAAATAGGTTACCAGAAGATAACGGATAACGATGCCAATACATCGTTGTTAAAGCTAACGATTCCCCCAAAGGGAGTGGTTTCAAACCAACAAGGGCTATCAACTTAACGCGGGGCAGACCTTCCAGATTTTAAAAACCTGGAAGGTCTACTTCGGCGCTTGTCCCGCTTTAAATGGGAAGCCCCCAACAAGGAAATTTGATGAAAAACATACTGGTTGTATTCACCGGCGGCACAATCGGCTCTGTGGCAACCGACGGCAACATCAGTCCCGAAAGCAACACCGCGTTCCAGCTGATACGCCTGTTCCAACAGCGGTACGCAAAGCATCAAGAAATCCGTTTCGACACGCGCCAACCGCTACAAATTTTGAGCGAGAACCTTGCCCCTGCCGCTTGGCCTACGCTGATTGCGGCCATTGAAACCGCACAGCCGGAACAATACGACGGCATCATCATCACACACGGCACCGACACGTTGGCTTATACCGCCTGCGCACTGGGCTTTTATTTTAATGGCAGCCCCATTCCGCTGCTGCTGGTTTCCAGCAATTATCCGCTAGACCATGCCCAAGCCAACGGCGTGGACAATTTCATCTGCGCCGTTGAATTCATCCGGCAAATAAAGGGCGCCGGGGTTTTTGTGCCTTACCGTAACCCGCAGCAAACACTCCAGCTGCATCAAGCGACACATTTGGCCTGTTCACTACAATTAAGCGGCGATTTTTTCAGCATCCGCAACCAAAGTTACCTGCAATTCGAAAACCGGCAATTTTCGCCGACAAATCAGCAATCAGCACAAACACCGCGCCAACCCGTCCCGTTAAAAGCCGATTTCTCTGCACGCATCTTAATGATAAAGCCTTATCCCGGACTGGATTACAGCTGTTTTAACCTGGACGCTATCGATGCGGTATTGCACGATTTATATCACTCAGGCACCGCCTGCGCCTCGTCAGAATGGGGCGAAAACCATTCGTTAGTTAAATTTATCAAACGCTGCGCACAACAGGCTGTCCCGGTTTATCTTGCGCCCGCCGTTAAGACAACCGATGTTTACCAAAGCACCCACACGTTAATGGAACACGGTGCAAAAATAATCTGGGACATGTCGATTGAAGCCGCCTATGTTAAGCTGCTGCTGGCTTATGGCAACGTTGATGACGCCGAAAAAATAATGGATTTTATGGTGATGGATATTGCCGGGGAACACGTACCGCCTTAATGCAGAGTTATCCACATTTTCTGTGGATAACTCTGTGTATAAGCTGAAAATAAAGCCCTTAACCATTCACTTATTAAGCTTTTTGTCAGATCCGCCGGATTATACCCAAAGCCTGCTTTTTGCGAGCAATAATAATAATTATCAAAAACTTATAGTAAACAATAGCAATGTTATGCGTGCTATTTTGCAGTCTGGATGAAGTCTTGCGGCTATCTGATTGAAACCTTACCTTATTGCAGCAGCCTGTGGAAAAGAAGATTGGTGAAAATTGTTGTCAAGCGTATTTGTATATTTTTTAGGCTGTTTTTATTAAACTGAACGGCTTTTAATCTTGCCTTATCAGTGGTTCGACGCGCAATTGTCGGGGCATACAGGCCATCCCCCTCTATAAAAACTGATTTATTTTGTTATGAACTACCCAGCCATTGCGCTTAACACTTGGAAATTATTTTTGCCTGTTCCATTAATACTGTCACTCGCAGCTTGCCAACAAGAAGCGATCAAAACTTATAACCTGCCGGTTGTTGACCCTGGACGGCATCAATCGCCCATTAATATTTTTACCAAAGCCACCCACAGGGAGTTTGAAGACCAGCATTTTACGATTCATTTTCAGGACAAGGTCAACGCTGTAGAAAATCTCGGCCACACCATACAGTTGGACTTTGCGCAAGGCAGCACGATAACCGCCAAAGGCATTACCTATGACTTCAAACAAATGCATTTCCATACGCCTTCGGAACATCTGATTGATGGCATTACCTACCCGATGGAACTGCATATTGTCAGTGAGGAAGAAAATTCCGCCGCGCCGCATTATCTGGTGATTGCAGTCCTCTTTAAAATGGGCGAAGAAAACCGCTTTATTAATGAATTTTTAAACACCGTGCCTAAACATAGGCACAATAAGGCTAATGTTGAAACCGACCGCATCAAGTTAAGCGACCTTTCTACCGCCATGCCAATGGAAAATTTAGGCCATCATTATCATTACCAAGGCTCATTAACCACGCCGCCTTACAGTGAGAATGTCAGTTGGTTTGTACTGAAAAAGATTTTTGAAGCGTCGCCTGAACAAATCCAAACGATTAACAGCATTGAAGGCAATAACGCCCGGCATCTCGAACCTAAAAATGACCGGATTGTTGAGGACAATTAGGCGATTCGCTGTGAAACACGAAAGGGTGCCGATAGATTGGCTTATAATATGCGCTGTTAGACACCCCTGAACGGGGATGTTTCAGACTGACAAGGTATTTTCAGATGCAAGAATATGAACAAGTACGCACCAATTTAATTGAAATGCTGGAAGATCTTGATGATCGATTGGCTAAAATTACCCATGATGTTAAAGAGCCTTTAGACAAGGACTTTGGCGAGCAGGCAACGCAGGCCGAAAATAATGAAGTTCTGGATGGTTTGGGCAATGCGGCCAGAACAGAAATGGAGAAGGTCAAGGAAGCCATCTCCAGAATAGACCAAGGCCAGTACGGCCTATGCCTGATTTGCGGCGAGCCCATCAGCAAAGAACGTTTGAAAGCAATCCCTTACACCAGCCTGTGTATAAAGTGTGCCAGCTAATCAGGCTGCTGAGGAATCGCAGGGTGGAAAAGGGGCTTCCTCCCCCCCTTATAAGGCCTTTTCCGCAAACCAAGATACCAAAAAATGAGTAAAATAAGCACCTATTCCAACCCTACAAAAAACCGAGATGACAACAGCAGCGTATTTTGGCCAAGCCGAGCGACAATCTATTAACGAGAGCCACTTATCTG